>NZ_AYXN01000014.1:0-29397 GCF_000511655.1 Psychrobacter sp. TB15 | reverse complement strand
AAGAGAGCGGCTTTCATGTTTTAGTAATCTTAAAACTGATTACTAAAGCATTGGCTATTAGTTGCTTACGCTTGCAACCACACCAGCACCTACAGTACGGCCACCTTCACGGATAGCGAAACGTAGGCCTTTGTCCATAGCGATTGGGTGGATAAGCTCAACGCTCATCTCAACGTTGTCACCAGGCATAACCATTTCAGTACCGTCTTGTAATTGGATTGCGCCAGTTACGTCAGTAGTACGGAAGTAGAACTGTGGACGATAGCCGTTTAGGAATGGCGTGTGACGACCACCTTCTTCTTTTGATAGTACGTATACTTCAGCATCGAAGTTGGTGTGCGGGGTGATTGAACCTGGCTTAGCTAGTACTTGGCCACGTTGTACGTCTTCACGCTTGGTACCACGGAGTAGTACACCACAGTTCTCACCTGCACGGCCTTCGTCTAGTAGCTTACGGAACATCTCAACACCAGTACAGGTGGTTTTTTGAGTGTCACGGATACCGACGATTTCGATTTCGTCACCAACTTTTACGATACCAGATTCAACACGGCCAGTTACTACGGTACCACGACCTGAGATTGAGAAGACGTCTTCGATTGGCATTAGGAATGCTTTGTCGATGTCACGCTCAGGCTCTGGGATGTAGCTGTCTAGGGTTTCTAGTAGTTCTACGACAGCTGGTTCGCCGTATTTGCCGTCGTCGCCTTTTAGGGCTTGGGTGGCTGAGCCTTTCATGATTGGGGTGTCGTCGCCTGGGAAGTCGTAGTCGTTAAGAAGTTCACGAACTTCCATTTCTACAAGCTCTAGCAATTCTTCGTCGTCTACTAGGTCACATTTGTTCATGAAGACGATGATGTATGGTACGCCTACCTGACGTGATAGCAAGATGTGCTCACGAGTTTGTGGCATTGGGCCGTCAGTTGCTGATACGACTAGGATTGCGCCGTCCATTTGAGCGGCACCGGTGATCATGTTTTTGACATAATCGGCGTGACCTGGGCAATCAACGTGGGCGTAGTGACGAGTTTCGGTGTCATACTCTACGTGTGAGGTGTTGATGGTGATGCCACGTGCTTTTTCTTCAGGGGCTGAGTCAATTGACGCGTAGTCTTTGGCTTCGCCGCCTGAGGTTTTTGCTGCTACAGTTGCGATTGCGGCAGTTAGTGTGGTTTTACCATGGTCAACGTGTCCGATGGTGCCGACGTTGACGTGGGGCTTGTTGCGTTCAAACTTGGCCTTTGCCATGAGTGTATCCTTTTTTATTGGTGAATCTTTATGCTTAGAAAATGATAAACAAATAAGATCGGTAAATAGATATTTGACGGTTCAAGATGCCTATTCATTCTGCTGACACGACCATCAAACCGTTGACGCTATGCTATTAACACTGCATTATTATCAATAATTATAGAAGCTACATTCTACGGACTATTGGTAATCATAGACCAGTAACCATATATCAGTAATTATAAACTATAATGCTTAATTTTAGCTACTTTATAACAGTATCACATTAGCAATATCGAGCTACTGACAGCACTAAAAGGCAACACCTCAGTGTCACCCTAAAATCATCATTTTACTGAGTAGGCTTTATATTTTTTAATATTCGCATAACTCTTATAATGCTATTGAATATCTCGATAGTATTTTTTATACCATCTGGCTTTTTATATACTAACAATTAACAAGCAGCATTAGCAAATAGAATAATAAATGGAGCTCATATCGAGAATTGAACTCGAGACCTCTCCCTTACCAAGGGAGTGCTCTACCGCTGAGCTATATGAGCCTATCTTAAATAACCAAAAACCTATCGGTTATATAAAAAAATATCACGAAACAGCTATAATAAATGACTGTCGTGATGTATGGGTACTGGCTATTTGCATTGCTATGAATGCTTGATCAATGGATGCCGCGTATATGGAGCGGGTGGCGGGAATCGAACCCGCGTCATTAGCTTGGAAGGCTAAGGTGTTACCATTATACCACACCCGCAATAGCTCTATTTATAACCAAAATATAATTGGTATTAGAGTGCTTTTGGTGCTGTAAAAAATATGGTGGTGGGAGAAGGATTCGAACCTTCGAAGCTTTCGCGACAGATTTACAGTCTGTTGGGTTTGACCGCTCCCCAATCCCACCTTAGTTTGCTTTTAATAAACGCTATTATTACTGTAAAAATAATATAAAGCAATTCTAAAAAAAGCGACTTTGAAAGAGATGGTGCCGACTGCCGGGATCGAACTGGCGACCTACTGATTACAAGTCAGTTGCTCTACCAACTGAGCTAAGTCGGCTTGTTCTCTCAAAGTGGTGGCTATTCTATCAAATATTTGCTGGAACGCAAGTCCTTTTTTTATTTTTTCCTAACTTTTTAAAATTAAATTTTAATGCTTTGATTATATTGATATTTTTTATGCGCTATAAATAGCCGCTGTGAGTCTCGGTTTCTTATCGCCAGAGCCGTCGTGCAATCTTAACGAATTCTAAGACCATCACAAGCCATTTTTACCGCTTTAACCAGTGCTAAGGCTTTTTTGTTGGTTTCCTCCCACTCCGCCTCAGCCACTGAGTCGGCGACGACCCCTGCCCCAGCTTGAATATGGATCTTACCGCGGCGCATAACTGCAGTGCGAATTGCAATCGCGGTATCCATGTTGCCATGCCAGCCTAGATAACCGACTGAACCGCCAAATACTGTGCGGCGCACCGGCTCTACTTCATCAATGATCTGCATCGCTCGTATTTTGGGGGCGCCAGACAGCGTCCCTGCAGGAAAAGTGGCACAAAACACATCTAAAGCATCTTTATTAGGTAAGACAGTGCCCTCAACGTTAGAGGCGATATGCATGACTTGTGAGTAGCGCTCAATGAACATCTTGTCGGTGACTTTAACACTGCCATACTCGCAGACGCGGCCGATGTCATTACGGCCCAAGTCTATCAGCATCAAGTGCTCAGCGATCTCTTTGGTATCTGAGAGTAGCTCTTGCTCTAATGCCAAGTCCTCGCTCTCATCCTGACCACGTTTGCGAGTACCCGCTAAAGGGCGCACCGTGACTTTACCATCTTCAATGCGCGATAGAATCTCAGGGGAGGCGCCAATGATGTCAAAGCGCTTGTGATCGTCCAACGTATATCCGTGTACTAAGAATAAATAAGGCGATGGATTAAGGAATCTTAATGCCCGGTATACAGCCAGCGAATCGCCACTATAGTCAGCGGTTAAGCGCTGTGCTGGGACGACTTGCATGACATCGCCTGCAAAGATATAGTCCTTTATTTTATTGACGTCTGAGCAGTATTTATCTTGCCCGGTTTGCGAGACGAACTTCGGCGTTGGCATAATAGGCGCACTCAAATCTGGCATCTCGGCAAGCTTGTCCTCTATTCTTTCAAGCTCGCGAATCGCTGCGCCATAGCCATCCTCATCACTACAATCAGCGTAAACAATGATAGATAAGGTGTTTTCTAGATTATCAAAGACAATGACGCTCATCGATAGCATCAGCCACATATCAGGCAAAGTCATCGGATTAGGTGCGTCTGACAAGCCCACACTAGGCTCGATGACTCGTACCATGTCATAACCAAAATAGCCGACTAAACCGCCGCTAAAACTTGGCAACGAGGGAATATCGTCCACTGTTGGCATGTTATAATCGGCCATAAGCTTACGTATATAAGCAAATGGATCATCGACGGCATCGACATTTATCTGATCGTCTTGCTTGATAGTCATATTGCCATCAGCATACTGCAGTATCAGATCGCTGCCGAGGCCAATCATCGAAAACCGTGCCCAACGCTCGCCGCCGACTACTGACTCAAACAAATAAGCAGAACCACTCAAGTCACGCACTTTTGAAAACACAGATACGGGTGTCTGCGCGTCCATCAAACGCTTTTTGACAAGAGGAGCATGGCTAAAGCCTTTGGTTTTTAGGGTATTGTATTCTTCGAAGGTCATCATAAGACGTCTCTGAGCACGGTATTAATTAACAAGGATAAAGTAAACCACAGTGATAATCGAGAAAACTCGTAAGTTTCAGTGATAGTTAAGTAAAGGGTTAAAACGAGGGCTAAACAAAAGCGAGCCAACATTAGGCTCGCTATTATAACAAAATAGGATAGTAAAGTTGCTCATATCATAGGACTTCGAATACCAGCCCGTCAGCGAATCGAATTACGCGCCGCCCATGTTAAATAACCACAGCGCGATACCGATAATAATAAGAGCGATAAATACCCAGATAAACCAACCGCCGCTCGGCTTTTTCTCACTAGCGGCAGTATTGGCTGGGTTGTTTACCGCTTGATCCATAGCATTATTACCCGTCGTTCCTAGGTCGCGGGACTGACCTAGATTTGCCGTTCCTGAGAACTGCGCTGTAGCCGCTTGCTTAGCGCGTAAGACCTCTGGATCGGCTTCTTCTTGTAGAGACGTGGTCGTGGTTTTGTCATGCTCAGGACTTTGACGTTCGGCTACGGGTGCTTCGGCTTTTGGCTCTTTTGCTATTGGTTCTTCAACGACTGGATCTTTAGTAGCCGGCTCTTTAACGACTGGATCTTCGACTACTGGCGTTGCAGCCACTTGTTCTTTGGCTACTGGCTCTGCCGCAACAGTTTCTTGAGGTTCATTTTGAGCTGGCGTAGAGGCGATAATATCTTCTTCTACAGGGGCGGCGGACATAGCGGCCTCGCCTGCACTAGCCGCGAGCACCTCCTCGACGATCGTTTCTTTTACCACTGGCTCTGGCGTCGCTTCTACTGAAACTGTCTCACTAGGTGATGCAGGTCTTGCTGCGATCGTTTCTTCAACAGCGGCAGGTGGTAGTGATGACTCTGTTGCCGACTGCTTCGATGGCGTGCTAGTGCTCTCTAGATCTTCTTGCACTGAGCCTACTATCTCTTCTGGCTCTTTTTCTTTCGGCTCTTTGATGGCTGGATCAATGGCGCTTGACTCTATATCCTCGGTAGCTAAAGCCATGACTTGAAACTCAAAGCTAGCAAAGCCAAGCTTATCGTCGGCGTTCAGCTGAACCGTTTTATTCGCCTCAATACGCTTATTATTAACAAAGGTCCCGTTAGAAGAGTCTAAGTCTTTGACATAAAGCTCAGCATTTAACACGCTTAGTACTGCGTGGTTGCGCGACACCGCTTTACTGCCTAGCACCACATCATTATCGCTGCCACGGCCTACTGATAGGCTGTCACTAACGCTCAGCTGCAAGTCACCAAGTGCAGCAGTCAATGCGGTCAGCTGCCAAGTCGTAGTAGAGCTAGATAACTCAGATGTAGCATCTGGGGTTACTGGGTTCGATTGGTTGGTATTGTCTGTCATGTGGTTCTTCCTTATTATTGGTAAGTGTTATTATTGATAAAATAAAATTTAAAACAATGAACGCTTATAAGCGATGTTTAGATGCTAGGCAAAAAACGCGGTTTAAGAATACCAGTAAGGTTATCATACGCAATCGTTAGTACTGGCATACCATAAGCGTAAGGGCCAATAGCATAAGGCTGATAACGAATATCAACGCCTTTATCAGTCAGAGTTATGTTGTGACTCAAAGTAAAAGGCCAGCTCTGCTCATAACTTTTGACATCCTCATCCATTGACTGAACCCAAGATTGATACGCGTCATAGGCCAAAGCGTTAAAACGCGCCTGCTGATTCGGCTTTAGCATATCCTCGAGAGTGATTTGCTGTTTGCTTGCCGGATCAAATACCAGATACTCCCTAGAAGGCATACCATGAGCGCCGCCTGTAAAGACGTAGGAGCTGATTTCAAATAGCTCTAAATCCTCTCCTTGTCCAAGCTTAACGTGGCCCAAATATTCAGGGGTGACGATTAGACTATAGGACCATTGCACCTCATCTGGTAGGTCAATCATTTGCGACTGAGCAAAGTCGTCGATAGCGAGCTTGACCGCCTTATCATCAGTAGCGTTACTCACTGGCGACTCACTCATCTTGCTATTAATAACAATATTATTCACGCGTTTATTGAGGATATCATTCAGCCAGTCTTGGTTGGTTTTTAGATATTTAACCTTAATCTCTGGGCAGTTGTTTTTCTCATAACATTGCTCTTGTACGCTGTCTGGAAACTCGTAGTCTATGTATTCAGTACTACTGATTAAAGTACTGGCGTTTGCTGCTAGGCTAGCGAAGAATAAGCCACCGGTGACAAATGTGAGTGAAAAAAGCCGAACAACGTCTCTTTTCGCTTTATTGGCAGTGTTTAAGAAGGCAGATACCATAGTAGACCTCAGTCTGTTATGAATAAAAATTATTATGCTTAATTTTTATAATCATAGCGTATCTGCTGATAATCATTGTTTAAAATGTGTTGAAGGTTATGCGCTACTCTAGATTGAATGACCCGCTACTTCTCTCAGATGTTATCTAAAGTGGCATAAAAAAAGACACGCTAAGCGTGCCTCTTTAAAAATAAAAACTAAAAATCAATGCTCACGGGTATTACTAAACGTCACTTCCGGATAGCGCTCTTGCATCAGCTGTAGATTCACCCGTGACGGTGCTAGATAAGTCAAATAACCGCCACCATCAATCGATAACTGGTCATGTGCTTTTTTCTTAAACTTCGCCAATGCTGCCTCATCATCACAGTGAATCCAGCGTACGGTAGCGATAGAGACCGGCTCAAAGCTGCACTGTACTTTGTACTCTTCTTTGAGACGATGAGCGACAACTTCGAACTGCAGCACCCCGACCGCGCCTAAGATTAAGTCGTTATTAATCTGCGGCATAAACACCTGCGTGGCACCTTCCTCGGAGAGCTGCTGTAAGCCCTTTTGTAGCGCTTTGGACTTCAGTGGATCCTTGAGCACCACTCGGCGAAACAGCTCAGGCGCAAAGTGCGGAATACCAGTGAAATTCAGCGCTTCGCCTTCAGTGAAACTATCGCCAATCGAGATAGTGCCGTGATTATGTAGGCCAATGATATCGCCGGGATAAGCTTCCTCTAGTGCCTCGCGGTCACCTGCCAAAAAGGTCAAAGCATCAGCAATCCGCACGTCTTTACCTAGACGCACTTGCCGCATCTTCATACCTTTTTCGTACTTACCAGAGCACACCCGCAAAAACGCAATACGGTCACGGTGACGCGGATCCATATTGGCTTGAATCTTAAACACAAAGCCAGAAAACTTAGGCTCTGTTGCCGAGACAATACGCTGCTCTGTCGGATGCGCCTTGGGCGGCGGCGAGTATTTAACTAACGTATCTAGCACCATATTGACACCAAAGTTACCTAACGCGGTACCGAACAATACCGGCGTCATCTCCCCTTTTAAGAACTCCTCAGTATTGAAGTCCTCAAGCGCCATCTGTACTAGCTCAAGCGACTCCTCAAAAGCGTCAAACATCAACTTGCCTAAACGCTCGCGAATATCTGGATAATCATAACCTTCGCGGGTCTCGGACACTGTGATCTCGCCGCCATGACCTTTTTCATAAAGATAGGTTTTGTCTTCAGTCAGATGATAGACGCCCACGAAATCCTGCCCCATACCGATGGGCCAAGTCAGCGGAATACATTTGATTTTTAGTACAGATTCAATCTCGCTGAGCAAATCAAGCGGCTCACGAATCTGTCTATCAAGCTTATTGACAAAAGAGATAATCGGCGTGTCACGCATGCGGCAGACTTCCATCAGCTTGATGGTTCGCTCTTCCACACCTTTAGCGCCATCGACCATCATTAGCGCACTATCGACAGCAGTCAGAGTACGGTAAGTATCCTCACTAAAGTCAGCGTGACCTGGAGTATCAAGCAGATTGACCATGTGCTCCTTATAAGGAAACTGCATGACGGAGGTAGTGATAGAGATACCGCGCTCTTGCTCCATGCTCATCCAGTCAGAGGTGGCATGGCGATCAGTCTTGCGGCCTTTGACCTCGCCTGCCACCTGAATCGCTTGACCCCATAAGAGTAGCTTTTCGGTCATGGTGGTCTTACCGGCATCAGGATGCGAGATGATAGCGAAGGTACGACGTTTGGCGACTTCTTTGTTTAAAACTTTTGGATCTACGCTCATAATTTTGACTTCGATAATGTTGATTTAGAATATTGCTTTAAAATGTATTCTAAAAATAAAATAGTGCGCGTATTGTAGCCGATTTCGTCTTAAGGTGCCCAACTTGCGCAAAAAAAACACGCCTTAGACGATTGCTAAAGCGTGTCAAATTTGAAAACCAGTATCTTCACTCAGCCCTATAGGCTAATTATTATCGGCTAATTGCGATGGCTATCACTATCAATAGTAGCGACGAATACTATCTTCAATAAAATCAGCGGCGACTTCATTGACTACCGTGCAGTCTACGACACCGCGAACGCTGTCCTCATTCGGGCGTATAGCGTTTTTATCGACAAAGTCAGTTTCATAAATGTCGTTATCATAATTGACGCCGTTAAATAGGTACTCAGGATCATTATTGGTCGCAAAAAAGGTCACTTGCGCTGCTGGGTTATCATTATTTGCACCAATAGAGCGCTCAGAGGTTCTAAAGTTCCTATTGTCGTTGAAGCGATCTTCTGCCGCGTCTATCCAGTCATCAAGATCTGAATAATTGGTCTTGTCTTTATTATTAAAAACAAAAAATGAGCGATCACTAGTGGTCACTGGAATATAGCAAACCGAGCCGTTCGGGAAACTAAGCGTGCTAGGCGCATTACTGCCAACACTAGGATAAGTATTTAAGGCTGTAAAGATACCCCGAGCGGCATTAGCGCCGTTCCCTGCTCGATAACCAAAGACATTTACCCCTGCTAGATTCAGCGTTCTATAAACCGTCTGATAATCAAATTTATTATTATTGTTTTTTTCATATATAGGACGTTTTACTGTTCGACCATTCACCTCGATATAACGATCTTCTAAGCTTCCCTCGAAGTCATCTGCTAATACTATCGAGTTATCCAAGTCATCGATATTTTGGCTATTAAAGTTGCCTACGATGTTAGTGACATCGATATCGCGCTCACCATCGCTATATTCAGTCTCAATACGAGCAATCGCCTCTCTACCCGTTTGCCGATCGATACTTTTATCAAACTGAGTCACTGTCAGCTCGTTGCTGTTCCCTGAACCATAAATCGAATCGTCATCATCGCCGCAGCCGCTGATAACTGCGGCCACAAGCATCATGCTCGTAGGAATCATTATTTTTTTCATAGCAAAATATCCTGTTGTCAAAATAGTCTTATATCGGGCTGATTTATAGCGCTGACATCGTTTATTCTTTTTTGGAATTTTACAGTACTGTTATGACTATTCATAGATGCCGCTTGTATGTCTCCTGTTCATTGTGCAGTTGTGCTTACAAATTCACAGTATAGCTTTACGACCTTTATATAACCTTTTGTGCAAACCTTGCTATGCTCAATAAGTGCTAAACAGGTAATACAGGTTACTCATACTAGTAGCCTTAAAAAAGCCATTAATAAAAACTTAAAAAGGACAAAGTATGAAAACTCTATACTCAACCAAAGCCACAGTCACTGGTGGCCGCACTGGTAATGCGTCACTCAATGACAGCGATCTAAAAATCAATATGGCGCCTCCAGGCGGTAACATGGAAGGCAATAACCCTGAGCAATTATTAGCAATGGGTTATGCGGCTTGCTTTGATAGCGCCTTAGGCGTGGTCAAAAAGATGGAAAAAGCCAGCTTTGGCTCTACCACTGAGACCACTGTCGATCTTAAGCAAGGCGATAACCATGACTATAAACTAGCAGTAAAAATTCACGTTATTGCCGATAGTACGGATATCTCAAGCGATGAGTTTCAAAAACTCGTAGAAAAAGCCAATGAGGTCTGCCCTTATTCAAAAGCGACTAAAGGCAATATCGAGATGGAAGTAACTTCTGAAGTCAAATAAAGCAAGCCGCTACTTTATGTTATGACATATCTTAGAGTATAAAAGTCAGAGCATGTCAGAGCATAGAAGCACAGAACGTTATCAGCATTTATCGTGCTCATAGCGTTCTTTTTTTAGGTTTTTAGGTATAGACCTGATAACTTTTACACCATTCGGCACGCGCTCATTTTATCGTTATAATATGGTCATACTATATTTTAATACCTGCTAAATTTTGCTACCTGCTAATAAGTGACCTCTTATGACTGCTCATACCAAAGACAACGATCACAACTCCCATTCGCCTATCGACCCGAACACCTTGCCTAACTTTGACACTATGCCAAACGTGGCCACTATGGACACCAGTCAGGTCAATAAAGATCAGCCGCCTTTTATCTTGGTTGACGGCTCATATTATCTGTTTCGCACTTATCATGCGCTGCCCAAAACCATGCAAAACACCCAAGGGTTAACCACTAACGCCATACGCGGCACGTTGAACGCGCTGCTCAAGCTGATGCGCCGCTATCACCCGACTCATATGGCGGTGTGTTTTGATACTAAATCGCCTACTTTTCGCCATAAAATGTCAGAAGAATACAAAGCCGGACGTCCGCCAATCGATGCTGAGCTGGTGGAACAAATCCCTTATATCCATCGTTTGGTCACCGCATTAGGTATTCCTTTGCTGCGTATTGAAGGCGCAGAAGCCGATGATATTATCGGAACGATGGCCTATCGCGCTGTCGCACAAGGTCATCATGTGGTCATCTCCACTGGGGATAAAGACATGATGCAGCTGGTCAATGATGCGGTGATATTAGAAGACAGCTTCACGGGCAAGATTACTGACACCCAAGGGGTCATCGATAAGCTCGGTATCAAGCCTCGCCAGATGATTGATTATTTAACACTGATGGGTGATACCTCTGATGGTATCAAAGGCGTGCCTGGTATCGGTAAAAAAACCGCTAAGGATTTGCTCGTTGAATACGGCGATATCGATAATATGCTTAAGCACATTGGCTTTATTAAAGGTCGCGGTGCTAAAGGCTTAATCGAGCACGCCGATGAGATTCCGTTGAACGCACAGCTTGCCACTATCATCACCGACTTAGATATCGGTCATGACTGGAATGATCTAAAAATCAACACTGATCCTTGTGCCCATATCGATGAGCTACGCGATCTGTACACTGAGCTTGAATTTAAAAATGAGCTGGCATCCTTAGACCACCCCAATCATCCGGCCAATGCTAATGGGCAAGGCGCGCAAAGCGTTGCCGAGACGCAGGCCAATAGCGAATCGCAAGCGCAAGTGGCTAAATCATTACAATCGACTGCCCTTGGGAACATCAAAGATAGCAAAAGCCATGACAAGGCTTGGCATACTATCCTCGACATGCCCGCCTTTGACAGCTTAGTTGCGCAGCTAGAGGCAGCGCCGCATTTCGTCCTTGATACTGAAACGACTAGTATCTACTGGCGCGAGGCGGAGATTGTCGGTCTATCCTTTGCTGTGCAAGCCCATGAAGCTTATTACGTCCCGCTGACACATCGCTTAGAGGGTGATGAGCTAACCGCTAAGCAGCTCGATCGCGATACCGTACTAGCGCGTCTTAAGCCAATATTAGAAAACCCCAAAATCGGTAAGATCGGTCAGCACTTAAAGTACGATACCCATATTCTCAGTCATTATGATATCGACCTCATTGGCGCAATACACTCTGATGATAAGCAGGCGCAGAACAACTGGGCGATGGATACTATGCTTGCCAGCTACGTAATCAATGCGGCGATTACTCGTCACGGTATGGACGATCTAGCGCGGCATTATCTGCAGACGCAAACCATCAGCTATGAAGATATCGCCGGTAAAGGCGCTAAGCAAGTCACCTTTGATCAAGTGGCTATCGATATCGCAAGCGACTATGCTTGTGAAGATGCGGACATTACTTATCAGCTGTTTGAGGTATTCAGCAAAACCCTTGCCGATGACGACAATAACCTGCGCCTACTTAATGAGCTTGAGATTCCAACCGCTGAGATTCTTTGTCAAATGGAAGCTAACGGTATCTTAATCAAACGCTCGTTCTTAAATGAGCTATCCAAGCGTTTTGACGAAGAAATTATTGCGCTAGAAAAGCAGGCCTATGACATCGCTGGCGAGGAGTTTAATCTAGGCTCACCAAAGCAGTTAGGCGAGGTGCTATTTGAGAAGCTGGGCGTGGTAGGCGGTAAAAAAACCAAATCTGGTCAGTACTCTACTGGCGAAGCAATACTATCCAAGATTGATCATCCGCTTGCGGAGATTACTCTAGAGTACCGCGGCTTGTCAAAACTAAAAAACACCTATACCGACTCCCTTGATGCAGTAGCAGATAAGGACACCGATCGCGTGCATACGAGCTACCATCAAGCTTTGACCAGTACCGGGCGCTTGTCTTCAACGGATCCTAATCTACAAAACATCCCGATCCGTACTAAAACCGGACGTCTGATTCGTCAAGCCTTTATCGCGCCAGAGGGCCGCGTACTCCTTGCAGCCGATTACTCACAAATTGAGCTGCGATTGATGGCGCATTTCTCAGGCGATGCCAACTTAACTCGCGCCTTTAATGAAGGCTTAGATATTCATACTGCTACCGCAGCTGAAGTGTTAGGCAAAGCGGTTGACGATGTCACGCCAACAGAGCGCCGTAATGCCAAGGCCATTAACTTTGGCCTACTATACGGCATGAGTGCTTTTGGTCTAGCCAAGCAATTACAGATGAGCCGAGGCGAGGCGCAAGATTATATCGATATGTACTTCGATCGCTATCCTAGCGTCAAGCAATACATGATAGACACGCGCGCAAGCGCCTATGAGCGCGGCTATATCGAGACCATCCTTGGCCGTAAGCTCTATACCCCTGATATCAATAACAGCAACCGCATGGTCAAACAAGCCGCTGAACGGGCGGCTATCAACGCGCCGCTACAAGGCTCAGCCGCTGACTTGATTAAGCTTGCGATGATAGCGGTCGATAAGGTGCTGCCAAAAGAGCAAGCCAAAATGTTACTCCAAGTCCATGATGAGCTGGTGTTCGAAGTGGATAGCGACAAGGTTGATGACATTGCGCAGCTGATTACTGTTGCGATGCAAGATGTGCTGCAAGATACAGCTAAAGGTATGGGCTGGGAGGTTGATTTTGCTGTGCCGTTGTTGGTTGAAACCGGAGTTGGTGAGAACTGGGATGAGGCGCATTGATATCATTACTAGGTATATTAATATAGGTTAATATTAAAAATATTAATATAAATAATTGATGAATTAGTCATAATTATCAATAGCATATCATATTAGCACGTATTATAATGACGCTTTACGTTGGTTATACCAACCATCTAACTGGGTTGATATGAGTTAATATACTTAAAAAAGTGAGCTTTTGAGCTCGCTTTTTTCATTTCTACTATTATTTATCATCGCTTAGGAGCCGCTCATTTTTACTGAAAACGGTATCATAGAAATCGCTAGTGTTATCCTGCTGATGCTGTGTTTACTGCGCTGCATACAACACACTATGCAAAGCCATCTTAAGCAAGGCGTTTATTTTTGGATAGCCGCTGTTTTAGTGTTTTTTACTGTTATTCGCCGCGAATTAAATCATCTTCCTGATTTGTTTATCGATATGCAGGCGCTTTGGTTAGGCCATAACTACGACTGGTGGGAGGATCGCCTCTTGCTAGTCATTTATATAGTAGCACTAGGATTGTTGGTTTACGCTTGGCGTTACTGCTGGGCGGTATTAAAAACTACTCCGCTGTGGTTATATCTAAGCGTCGCAGCTTTGGCATTACTGCAGTATATAGGCGAGAACGCTATTGGCTTCTCCCATAGCTTAGGTATAGTGGTGGAAGAGTTATCTGAGGCGGTTATTTATCTACTGGCTCTTGGTTACTTGTGGTCGTTTAAAGTGGCAGGATTTGAAGAGCGTCTGGAGCGCAGATTAGAGCTCAAGGAAGTGACTTATTAAGCCCCTATCAAGCCAATCGAGACCTTAGTTACCGATACCCTCTAGCATTCGATAGTGGGCTTTAGGTATGCTAGCTTATTGATAGTTATGACTCTTTTATTATTATTAAGACACGCACTCCCCACACTCACTTTTACTGTCACTCTAAGAATAGGATAGGTTATGAATGTACTCATCACTGGCGCATCACGCGGTATTGGTCTTGCGACAGCTAAGCGTTTGGCTGCCAAAGGTCACTGCGTTGGACTCTTCGATATCGATACGCATGAGCTATCGCACGCTATCAAGCAAAAGGCATTCAAAAAAGCCAATAAAAACCAGCGCGTGATTACAGGCGATTTAGATGTCACTCAAACCGACTCTTGGGATAACGCCATCGAGCAGATGGTCAATAACTTCGGCGGTATCGATGTGCTTATCAATAACGCTGGGGTGCTGGTCAGCGGTGTGTTGCCAACGACTGATTTGGACAAGCAATTATCCCTAGTCGATATCAACTGTAAAGGTGTGTTGATCGGCTGTCATAAAGCTGCGCCGTATCTTACTGATAGCACCAATGGTAAGATTATTAACCTATCTTCTGCCTCTGCGATTTACGGACAGTCTGAGGTCGCCACTTACTCCGCCAGTAAGTTCTTTGTACGCGGTCTGACCGAAGCGCTCAATGTCGAGTACGCAGACATGGGCATCAAGGTGATAGATGTGATGCCACTTTGGGTCAAATCCGATATGACCAAAGACATCGAAGTGACCAGTATTGATCGCTTAGGTATCAACCTGACGGTCGATGATGTCGCCAAAAAACTATGTAAGCTCAGCGGCTGCGCGAATCGAAAGATCTCAAAAACCCACTATCCTATTGGTTTACCGGCCAAGATATTGCATAGCACCTCGCAGGTAACGCCAGACTCAGTCATTCGCTTTATTAATAAAAAGATTGGCGCTAAGTAGTTTTTAGCATTGCCACTGTTCATTACTGTTACTATTCCTACTACTCATCTCAAGCGGCTACCTAATTTGGTAGTCGTTTTTTATTGCAATTGAGGCCGTACTCAATATTTTAGAGTAATAGCCAACGTCTTACATTTTTTGACATGCTGTGACAGCTTGCTACTAGCGCGGCGCGACTTAAACCGTCAAAATACTAGCATCAATACTTGATAGCGCTTATAAGATAGCTATCAACACAAACTTTAATACCCATAATCTTAATAATGACAATAAGGAAGCTGCTATGGACAATTCAAAATCACCACTACCAGAAGAGATGGACAGCATTCATAGTAATAAAAGCACTGATATGGACCGTGATAATCAACTTGTCGATCTAGACAACGATATGCTGCGCACTATTGATAATGATGATGTGATTGACAATAGTGCCGGATTCGATAATTCAGAAGTCGGTACCAATGCCACTCAGGGCTTAACGCCTATGCATCGACAAAATGTCGATGAAGCTACTGTCGAGAACGTGTTAGTACAAGATAACTTAGACGATGACACGTATCCTAGTATAGTCGACATCGCTGATAAGGAAGCTGCCGAGCGCAGTAATGATGATGATTTTTAATAGAATAATTATTTGATTACTCAGGCTAAGTTGTAAACAGCCACAAAAAAACACGCTCAATTCAAATTGAGCGTGTTTTTTTGTTTTAAAAGCAGTAATCACCTACACCCAGCCCTCAAGCGTGCCCGCCCAGCCTTTAACCAGCGGCGCACTCATTGCTTCTAACAAGTCGATATGCGCCTCATCCATATTCAGCGCTGGGATATAATGATACTCCTCACCGCCCGCCTCAATGAAGTTATCGCGGTTCTCAATCGCCAGCTCCTCTAGTGTCTCCAGACAATCTGCCGAAAACGCCGGGCTGATGATCTGTACCGACTTGACGCCAGACTTCGCCCAGTCATCTAGCACCACATCGGTATAAGGCTTGACCCACTCTTGCTTGCCAAAGCGCGATTGAAAGCTGATAATCCACTCATCCGCGCTCAGACCTAGCTCCTGCGCGACTTGCGCGGCGGTACATTTGCAGCGGCTTGGATAAGGGTCACCTTTATCGGCGTAGGGCTGCGGGATACCATGAAAGCTAAACATCAGCTTTTCAGGCTTGCCGTGTTTGGCTTGGAAGCGGCGAATGCTATCAGCCAAGGCCTTGATATATAGCGGATGCGCGAAGTAGTCTTTGACAATGGTGTAATTGGGCAGATTGCGCTGCTTGAGCGCCCACTTATTGATCGCATCATAGACCGCGCCACTTGAGGTCGCTGAATACTGCGGAAACACGGGCAGCAAGACAAAATGATCGACGCCCTCAGAGCGCAGTTTATCCATGACATCAGGCAGGCCCGGATTACCATAGCTCATCGCTGGATGTACGGTGACTCGAAACGGCGCATTTGCCGCGGCCAAACGCGGCTCTAGCTGCTCAGCTTGAGCGTTTAAGATATTGCGCATCGGTGAGTCGCCATCCCAAATACTTGCGTAAGCTTCCGCCACGCGCTTAGGGCGGCTAGGTAATACAAACAGATTGAGAATAATCGCCCACAGGAATCTTGGAATCTCAATCACACGCGGATCGGACAAAAACTGACGCAAATAGCGACGTACCGCAGGCGCGGTCGGTGCGTCTGGTGTACCTAGATTGATCAATAACACAGCAATACGCGGAGGCAGTTTAGGTTTCATAGCAGCCCATTATTTGAATAAAGTTTATGAAGGGTTTGATAAGGTTCTCGCTACCTTTTCTTAAACATCTTAAGCTATACTTAAAGATACTAAGCTGTTTTTGTGTTGCTTAGTGTAGCATTTTATCGTCTATATACGCAGGAGAAATGCCGCTCGTTTGCCCTTTGCCGCTTTGCGTCTTTAAACCCTGCTAATCTAGGTTGTACTCGCAGGCGCATCGCCATACAATAGACAGCATCGGCAATGAGCATAGCGCTGTATTTGCCCCTATAAAAACGTCATCTTGCGAGGTAGCTTTGAGCGTACGTTCTGATACTAATAACACTTCGACTAACCATTCTTCGACCGATAACGACTTTGAGGCGTCCTCCAACGAACAGCCCCAAAAAAGCGCAAAAGGCCCAAAAGGATCAGTAGGCTTAATCACGCCTAAGACGATGCACTTCTCCGAGCCGCTGACTTTGGAGTGTAATCGCACTTTGCCATCCTTTGATCTGGTCTATGAGACTTATGGCACCTTGAATGCAGACAAGTCGAATGCGATTTTGATCTGTCATGCCTTATCTGGCAGTCATCATGCTGCTGGCTACTATAATGAGGACGATAAAAAAGCCGGCTGGTGGGATAATATGATCGGCCCTAATAAAGCCATCAATACCAATCAGTTCTATGTGGTGTGCGTTAACAATATCGGTAGCTGTTTTGGCTCTACTGGCCCGACCACTGTCAATCCTGAGAGCGATGACGGACAAGTCTATGGCCCTGACTTTCCGCTGATCACCATCAAAGATTGGGTCAAAACCCAAGCCATGCTCTCTGATCGCTTAGGCATCGATATCTGGCATGCTATCGTTGGCGGCTCGATGGGCGGTATGCAAGCCATGCAGTGGTCCGTGGACTATCCTGATCGCCTTAAACGCTGTGTGGTCATCGCTTGTACGCCGAAGCTATCCGCGCAAAACATCGCCTTTAACGAAGTGGCGCGGCAGTCTATCTTGTCAGATCCTGACTTTATGGACGGACGCTATCTACAAGCAGGCACGTACCCTAAGCGCGGCTTGATACTGGCGCGGATGGTCGGTCATATCACTTATCTAACCGATGATGCGATGAAAGCTAAGTTCGGCCGCGACCTAAAGTCCGGCAAGTTTATGTACGGCTACGATGTCGAGTTTCAGGTTGAGAGCTACCTGCGTTATCAAGGCGAGCGCTTTAGCAAAAACTTCGATGCCAATACTTATCTTTTGATGACCAAAGCCTTAGACTATTTTGATCCAACGCGTGGCTATCAAGCACAGATTGAGCAGCAAGCGCTAAGTGATAATGAGGACAAGCAGCAAAGTATCGATCAGGTGATAGCAGACGCTGAACAAGAGGTCGAAGAAGCCGCTGTGGTAGAAGGCTCTATTGAGCTTAATGATTTAAAGACTGCCTTTGCTCATGCGCAGTGCCAGTATCTGATTGTATCGTTTACCACCGATTGGCGCTTCGCTCCTGAGCGCTCACAAGAGATTGTCGACGCGCTAATGGCGACAGGTAAACCGGTCAGCTATACCAATATCGACGCACCGCATGGTCATGATTCTTTTCTTTTCGATATCCCGCGCTATATGGGGGCTATCAAAGGCTTTTTGACGGCGCCGTTTATCAGCGATCATAACACTACAGACAAGCAACAGCCCAATCAGCTAACAGGAGCGCGCTCATGAGAATGGATTATCAACTCGCTGAGCGCTGGATTGCGCCGCGCTCGCACATCTTAGACTTAGGCTGCGGCAACGGCGAGCTACTCGCGCATTTGCAGCAGCAGCTCGGCGTTAGCGGCTATGGCATTGAGATCGATGAGCACAAAATAAACGAGGCCATCGGCAAAGGCTTATCTATCGTCGAACAAGATCTCAATGACGGCCTTGAGCGCTTCGCAGATGACAGCTTCGATACCGTGGTGATGGCGCGAGCGCTACAAGCGGTCAAAAACCCTGACGAGCTGCTCCTCGATATGCTGCGCGTCGGCCGTGAAGCAGTGATTACCTTTCCCAACTTCGCCCACTGGCAAAACCGGATTCATTTAGGACTCAAAGGCATGATGCCGGTCTCAGAAGCCCTGCCCTATGAATGGTACAACACCCCGAATATTCATCTATGTACCTTCAAGGACTTTGAGCAGCTGTGCGCTAAGCATAATATTCGTATTCTTAACCGTTTTGCGGTGAGCGACTCTGAAAAAGGCTATGCGCCGCTTATGTCAACCTTGGTGCGTCAAGCGCCAAACTTGCTAGCGGATGTGGCTATTTACCGAGTAACTAAAGCCTAGAGCGTTTAATGAGTTTAAAGATAGTGGTAATAACTAAGCGCCGTAACTCTCATAAAATAGGAATAAATAAGGTTACAAAGTAGGTTATAGACTTGTGGCAATAAGTCACGCTAATGTAACTCTATGATTTTATTGGCTTCCTGCGGCGCTGAACTGTGGTAAAAGTAGGTAATTAGTATTTGAGTTTCGTAACTTTGAGTGTTAAGCTTACAAAATATTGTCAATGACAACCCATTTTCGACCGTTTATCTGGCGCTTTAGTATAAGCAATATGGCTAAAAAGGACTTTACCCCAGCCGCTACCCTAAGATAAGCTCAAGCATATTTATTACTTATTCAACAACGATATTACTCAAACGAAGATATTGTTTGTTCACTCATTACTCACTGCCTATTTTGGAGCCGCTATGAAACTCTTAAAAGCTGCCTTATTCACCGCTCTATTTTCTTGTGCTGGCCTAGCCAATGCTGAGCTAATCTCAAACGTACCGCTTGATACCTCACGTTTTGAGCTAATGTCAGTTAGTGATTTATCTGCTCGCGCTGCCCAAGGTAGCGATCACGCGCAGTTCTATCTTGCCAAGCGTCTACAAAAAGGCCAAGGCGTCAAGCAAAACACGCAGCAAGCGATCCAGTGGTACACCCGCGCCGCCGAGCAAGGCGTTGCTCCTGCGCAGCTCAATCTAGCGATTATGTATCTTCGCGGTGAAGGCGTTCAGCCAAACATCCAGCAGGCGCGTAAATGGTTAGAAAAAGCAGCCATGCGCGGCGACAACCGTGCCAGCTACACGCTTGCGCTACTCGATGAGAAGCAAAAAAACCTAGTCGACGCTTATAAGTGGTATGACCTAGCGGCTCGTGATGGCATGCTAGATGAAAAGGTACGTAATAAAGCGCGTGGTAAAATCGGTCAGTTAGCGCTTAACTTATCCTCTTCTGATATCGCAAGCGCTCGTAGCAAAGCGGATACTTGGTTTCAGAGTAAATAAATCGGCGTCAATAAAGCAAGTAAGCTTTAGCGCAGATGTCGTTTACCAATAGATCCAGCCTTTGTGCTGGATTTTTTATGGCTATAAAATAAGCGCTCAGCATCACTTAAGGACTGACGCCAATAGATGAAATTTGCTACTATCTATCCTATTATTAGCGAATCTTTTGCTAACACATATTTTGTTAGCCCATACTTTATTCAAATACCGTTATGCAGGTGATCCCATTATGGCCAAAAATGCCTTACAAGCGCAGCTCCTAAAAGCAGGTCTAGTAGACGATAAAAAAGCCAAAAAAATAAGCAAACAAGCTCAGCACGCCAAGCGAACTGGCGACGCTGCGGCTACTGAAAGCAAAAAAGCCCTAGCCGCCGCGCAAGCTGAAAAGGCTGAAAAGGATCTCAAGCTCAATCAGCAAAAGCAGCAGCAGTTAGAAGAAAAAACCCTACGCGCCAATATCATTCAGATGATAAAGCAGCATCAAATCACCGAGACCGATGGCGAGGTCAGCTATCAGTTCGTCGATGACTCTAAGATTAAGAAGATTTACACCACGCAGAAGCTCTACGAGCAAATCGTCGCAGGTTTTGTGGTCATCGCGCGTTTAGAAGACGACTACGCACTACTGCCACGACCGCTTGCTGATCGTATCAATGCTAAGTTAGAGGGCTTCATCGTAGTGTCGAATGATAAGTCCGAGAATGAGATGGAAGAAGATGATCCATACGCGGCGTATGTGATTCCAGATGATTTGATGTGGTAGGAACTTAATTCAAAACAGAGAATCCAGCTTAGATGCTGGATTTTTTATTCTTAAGCCTTATTTAGAACTTGAGTCATAGTATAGTCGATACCCTTCAAAAATGACGTAGCGCTGCTGCGATGTTTCTTTTGAATAACAGTTATGCAGCGTCGAACAATAACAGCACGCAAGCAAAATTTATAACTAATAGTTTTACTGCAAACTGACTATATCAGCAATAAAATATTCAAAACTTGAGCCAAATTTGCTACACTACGCCCGCGCTAACCAATTCCACAATCAGGTTAGTGTTATTGCTAGTATTAGATAGCTATCCTAAATGAATCAATGCACTAGGTTTACGTCCTAGCCCGCAGGAGACCCGTATGAGCACCAACAACCCCACTGCAACATCAGCACCCGCCTACGATAGCGAAACCAACAATATCGTTGTCGCGGCGCTTTATAAGTTTACTCGCTTCGATAATTATGAAGACTATCGCCAGCCCATCTTAGATACCATGCTGAGTAACGATGTCAAAGGCACATTGTTGATTGCTAGCGAAGGCATCAACGGGACGATTTCAGGCACACGCTCGGGCATCGATAATGTCTTAGATTACTTGCGTAGTATCGAAGCCGTTGGCAGCTTTACCTTTAAAGAGTCTTATACCAACGAGCAGCCGTTTTATCGCACCAAAGTGAAGCTCAAAAAAGAGATCGTCACGATGGGCGTCGAAGATATCGACCCTTTGCAGTCGGTTGGGCGCTACGTCAAGCCAAAAGACTGGAACGCGCTGATCTCTGATCCAGAAGTCATCCTCATCGATACCCGTAACGATTATGAAGTGCAAATCGGCACCTTTGAAAATGCCATTAACCCTAATACTGAAACCTTTCGCGAGTTTCCAGAATACGTGGCAAAAGAGCTCGATCCTGCCAAGCATAAAAAGGTGGCGATGTTCTGCACTGGCGGTATCCGCTGCGAAAAATCCACCGCTTATATGCGCGAGCAAGGCTTTGAAGAGGTCTATCACTTAGAGGGCGGCATCCTCAAATATCTAGAAGAAGTGCAAAAAGAAGACTCTATGTGGCAAGGCGACTGCTTCGTCTTTGATAATCGCGTCTCGGTCAATCACGACCTAGAAAAAGGCGATTATGAGCAATGCTTTGCTTGCCGGATGCCGATCACTCAAGAGGATATGCAAAGCCCCGCCTATAGTAAAGGTGAGTCTTGCCCGCATTGTATCGGTAAAGCGACCGACGAGCAAAAAGCGCGTTTTCGCGAGCGTGAGCGGCAGATGCAATTAGCTAAGGCTCGCGGTGAAGCGCACATCGGTAGCGAAGTCAAAGAGGTGATGGAAAAACGTAAAATGGCAAAAGAGGAAGCACGTCGTCAGGCAGATGAAGCCAATAACGCAAAGTAGTTATATTGTATAGAAGATCGCCTTAGCCCAGCAGCGACCCTATAAAACTTTAATCGGCAATATAAAAAAGAGACTCACTTAGGAGTCTCTTTTTTGTCTTAAGCTATAGCTAGTAACTTAGAACAAGATACGCACACGGATCGTTTCTTCGACATCTTTGAGTTGATCAAGCGCTGCAGTTGAGTCGTTATAATCGACATCCATCACTAGATAACCGACATCGTCTTCGGTCATAAGGCTTTGCGCTAAGATATTGATACCCGCTTCGGCGAACAGGCGGTTGATTTGCGAGAGGACGCCTGGTACGTTTTTGTGGATGTGTAATAGACGATGCGAGCCTTCTTTGAATGGTATCGACACTTCTGGGAAGTTGACTGCGGTCGCCGTATCGCCTTGGTCTGAGTATTTTACAAACTTCTCAGCCACTTCTAGACCGATATTCTCTTGCGCCTCTTGCGTTGAGCCGCCGATATGCGGCGTCAAGATGACATTGTCGAACTTACGTAGTGGCGACTCGAACTCTTGATCGGCAGATTTTGGCTCTTTAGGGAACACATCAATCGCCGCGCCGAGCACTTTACCCGACTCGATAACTGCGGCTAGATCATCAATCTCCACACAAGTACCGCGAGCGGCATTGATAAAGTAGCTGCCCTCTTTCATCTGCGCGAACTGCTCAGCGCCCATCATATAGCGCGTGCTTGGTACGTCTGGCACATGCAAAGTGACGATATCAGCGGTAGAGAGTAGCTCCTCTAGGCTGCCAACTTGTACCGCGTTACCTAATGGCAGCTTAGTCACCACGTCATGATAAATGACTTTCATGCCGAAGCTTTCGGCTAGTACGGATAGCTGCGAGCCGATAGAGCCGTAGCCGACGATACCGATGGTCTTACCACGCACTTCGTGCGAGTTTTTGGCAGACTTGCCCCAGCCGCCGCGATGGACGGTCGCATTCTTCTCTGGAATACCGCGATACAGCATGATAGCTTCGGCTAATACCAGCTCAGCCACTGAGCGCGTATTGGAATAAGGGGCGTTGAAGACCGGAATACCCATCTCGCGTGCCGCTTCAAGATCGACTTGGTTGGTACCAATACAAAAACAGCCAATACCGATGAGTTTCTCGGCTTTTTCTAATACTTGACGCGTGAGCTGCGTACGCGAGCGAATACCGATGAAATGCGCATCTTTGATTTTTTCGATCAGCTCCTCTTCATCAAGCGCGTGGCTTAAGTATTCGATATTGCTATAACCCGCTCCTTCTAATACTTTTAAAGCGTTTTCATGCAAGCCTTCTAGTAATAGAAAACGAATTTTATCTTTTTGTAATGATAATGCCATACGAGATCTTTCCTATGATTTGTTAAGTGAGCAGTTGATTGATAAGTAGGGTGTGAGCCGTGTATCTGCTCGACTCTGTTTAAAGATAATACTACGCTACTGATATGCTTTTTTTAGCGTACTGCTTTTACAGACGCTGCCAAAACTCATGCCAGTAGTTTGCCCTAACTCTAGTATCGGTTTAAAACTATCGCTTTTAAAACCATCGCTTTTAAAACCATCACTTTTAACACCATCACCGTTCAAACAAGTATGACCATTAAAAAAGTGAAAGCGACGCCCTCTTGTATTATCACTCACTTATGATGAATAAAAACAATGCGTTTATATTACACAAAATTGCCCAAGGATGTTAGGGAATAACAGGAATAAGTCGTCATCGTTTTGGTTAATAATGACTATTTGAGCCTTGCATCTGCTTAGATATAGCACCGTGATGTGCTAATATTAGACTTATCTAATCTCTTCCCCTTTATCTATTGCTACTGCTAAATCGCCGAGACTATTATGAATGATATCGTTACCGAAAACCAACCGGCCCATGAGCGCACTCACGCCGCAAAGCAAGCAGACATTAATGAGCCAAGCTTGCAGTCTGCTACTGATACTGCAGCAGTGCAAGCTATTTTACAAGCTCTGCTTCATAGCCATCAGTTTGAAGAGAGCCAAATCAAAACCGATAGCGAGAGCCTAGAGCATTGGGGTAAAGATTGGACCAAACATTTTGCGCCGGCCGCCTCTGCCATCGTCTTCCCAAAATCGACCGAGCAAGTGCAAGCGATTGTATTATTAGCCAATGAGCATGACGTCGTCTTAACCCCAAGCGGTGGTCGTACTGGTCTCTCGGCGGGCGCAGTAGCCGCGAATGGCGAGATCGTCGTCAGCATGGATAAGATGAATCAGATTGGCACTTTTTATCCCGCTGATCGTATGGTTGAGATCGAAGCGGGCGTGGTCACCGAGCAGCTCCAGCAGTTCGCTGAATCCAAAGACTTATACTACCCCGTTGACTTTGCTTCGGCAGGCTCGAGCCAAATGGGCGGTAATATCGGCACCAATGCCGGCGGTATCAAGGTGATCCGCTACGGCATGACGCGTCAATGGATTATGGGCTTAACGGTAGTGACAGGCAAAGGCGATATCTTGCATCTCAATCGCGGGATGATCAAAAACGCCACCGGTTATGACTTGCGTCAACTCTTTATTGGTTCTGAGGGTACGTTGGGTCTAGTCACTCAGGCGCAGATTAAGCTCGATCGTCTGCCTCAAGACTTAAGCGTCATGGTGCTGGGTATGGATAGCTTCAATGACGTTATGAACGTACTCTCCGCCTTTCAAGCGAAGATTGATCTAACCGCCTTTGAGTTCTTTGATGATACCGCTATCGATAAGCTGATGGCGCACGGTCAAGTACAAGAGCCATTTGAATCGCGCACTAAGTTTTATACGCTACTTGAGTTCGAAGCACCTTATGAGCCCATTATGGATAAGGCGATGGCGATCTTTGAAGACTGTATGAATGAGGGCTGGGTCGTCGATGGGGTCATGAGTCAGAGCCTGGCGCAAGCGGCAGAGCTATGGAAGCTACGCGAGTATATCTCTGAGACCATCTCAGTATTCACCCCGTATAAGAACGATGTGTCAGTGCTGATCAGCTACGTGCCTGAGTTTATTGAAGAGATCGATGCGATCGTCAGCAGCAATTATCCTGACTTTGAAGTGTGCTGGTTTGGCCATATTGGCGATGGCAACTTACATCTTAATATCTTAAAGCCTGAGAATATGAGCAAGGACGATTTCTTTGATGAGTGTCAAATCGTCAATAAATATGTGTTTGAAACCGTAGAAAAATATGGCGGCTCGGTATCAGCAGAGCATGGCGTGGGTATGACTAAGAAGCCTTATCTCAACTATAGTCGCAGTGATACTGAGATTGATTATCTACGCGAAGTCAAAAAAGTCTTTGATCCCAATAATATTATGAATCGCGGTAAGATTTTTGATATGTAATAAGGCTATTGATTTCAAAATCGCAGTAAAAAACGACGCTAAACATTTAGTCTAGCGTCGTTTTTAGTTTTATGATTGAGGTGCTGACTTAAAAAGCTAAAAGGCTTAGCAGATAATCGCTGATTGGCTCGCCAGGTTTGTAATCAGTAATTGAGCAGCAGTAAGCCGACCACTAATAATACCGCCAAAAACCCTTGCACGACTAAGAAAGCTTGGTGCGGCGCGGCCACGTGCTTGATCATATTACCCATGGCATTATAAGTGATACCCGCAGCTTTGATGTGCGGCGGCGTCTGAAAATCTTTAATCACTTGCAAAAACTGCTCAGTACGCTGGCTACTCCAACCATGCGGCGCAAAAGGTAGGAATGGGGAGAGTTGCATCGCCTGCTGTTTGGTCGCAGGGGACCACAGCCAGCGCTCCAAAAACAGTAAGCGCATACGCCAATCTGAAAAGATACGCTGATCAATGGTTTCGAGTAAGAGTATCTTGATGTTTTTATGACGATTATCCGCAAATATTCGCTGTTGTAGCGCTAGTACTTTCGCTTTTTCGCCTTCTAAACATTGCAAAAAATGGCTATTGCCATAACATAGCGTACCAGTAATACCTTGCTGCTCATTATAATCACGCGCATGCGCTTCTACTTCATCAAATATCGAAGCTTTTAGGCGCGAATGGAGCGTCAAACTACTCACATAAACCAAACGAATCAAAGCGGTTTCTGCTGTTTTATCTAAAGCTTTAACCGTATCGGTATGGTTTAGAAGTAAGGTCATATGCAATCCTAATAGTGGTTTACCTGACTAGTAGACCAAATAAATAAACTAAACTAGCGGTGACTGTCACGCTTACTAGGATTAACTAGTAACCTGTTGCGCAAATGTTATGATGACAAACACAGATTTTCGAGAGACAAAATAAAGGATAGATTCTAAATAGAAACTGGCAAGTAATTGTTATTATTAATTATTGTATCATTCGTACTACGGATTTAATACTTTTTTTTATAAACCAAGAAAAACAGAAAACTGACTGATAAACAAGCCTAGTTAAAGGCGTAGCTTATGCATTTAAGCGAACAAATAGTTGTTTAAAAACCCATCAAACCATAGCAAATAAAGAAAGTTAATCACAGCCAACCTACGTTCAATGGCTAACACTACCAAAATAGGAACACCGATGAGCAAGATAGAAAAACTAGACGACTTTCATTTAACGATTGCCGAGATTAAGAAAAAAGACTATCCACAAGTCAAAGAGCTGATGGATCGCGTCTACGTCAACTTAGGCGGCGCTTGGTCAAAGACCACGATTCACACTCTAATCGATGCCTTTCCTGAAGGCCAAATTGCCTTATTTGACCATGATAAGCTGATCGGGATGGTGCTATCGATGCGCGTCGATTATGCCAAATTCTCAAACCCGCATACTTATGACGATCTTATCGGTCATAGAGAGATCATAAAAGACAATCCTAAGGGCGACGCTATCTACGGGTTGGATGCGCTTATCGATCCTGAGTATCGCGGTTATCGTTTGGGCCGACGCCTCTATGATGCGCGTAAAGAGCTGTGCCGGCAGATGAACTTTCGCTCTATCTTAGCTGGTGGCCGTATTCCTAAATATTATAACCATCAGGACTTGACGCCAGGCGAGTATATCGACGCTGTTGAATCACGTGAGATTCATGATCCGGCGCTCTCTTTTCAGCTGTCTAACGGCTTTATCGTCAAGCGTATTTTGACCGGCTACCTGCCTGATGATAAGCAGTCCAAAGGCTTTGCAACGCTCCTTGAGTGGGCTAATATCTACTATGAGCCCAAAGACTACAAGCCGAACACTCGCAAGTCTGAGGTGCGTATCGGCGGTATTCAATGGCAGATGCGTGAGGTCGAGTCGCCTGAGGAGCTACTACAACAAGTCGAGTTCTTCGTTGATATCATGGCCGATTATAATTCTGACTTTGCTTGCCTGCCAGAATTCTTTAACGCGCCCTTGATGGGACTATGCGAGTCGACGGATCAAAACGTTGCCATTCGCTTTTTGGCAGATTATACCGAATGGTTTAAGAATGAAATCTCGCATTTAGCCGTCAGCTATAACGTCAACGTCATTACCGGCTCTATGCCGCTACTCGATGAAAACGATACCCTCTATAACGTCAGTTACTTATGTCGCCGTGATGGCACCGTTGAGGAGCAGCGCAAAATTCATATCACCCCCCACGAGCGTAGCGCTTGGGTGATTGAGGGCGGCGATGAGGTAAAAGTATTCGATACGGATGCCGGCCGCGTTGGTATTTTAGTCTGTTATGACGTTGAGTTCCCAGAGCTTGCGCGTCTCATGGCACTCGATGATATGGATATCTTATTTGTGCCGTTTTGGACAGACACTCAAAATGGCTACTTGCGCGTACGCCACTGCGCCCAAGCCCGCGCGATTGAAAACGAGTGCTATGTGATGATTTGCGGCTCAGTCGGTAACCTGCCACAAGTTGAGAGCTTAGATATTCAGTATGCGCAGTCGTCTATCTTCTCGCCCTCTGACTTTGCTTTTCCGCATGATGCGATTATGGCGGAGACCACGGCTAATACGGAGATGGTATTCTTCTCCGATTTAAATTTAGACAAGCTCATTCATGTGCGTAATGAAGGCTCTGTACATAATTTACTCGATCGCCGTGACGACTTATTTAGCCTAAAGTGGAAGCGTAAATCTAAAGTTTCTGCTAGTAAGTTAAGCGATGAAGAGCGCCGCGAAAACTCAGGCAGCGTACTATTAGGCGATCCGCTACAAAACCGCGCGCAAAAATCTTAAATGTTGATCTATTAAACGCTCAAGTAAACACTTAACTTTTTATAAACGGCTGACCTTTCAGCCGTTTATTTTTATCCTTAGATTAACACACCAAGTGCAACGCTAATTAATATTATAGAACGCCTGCATAGGCGTCTTAAACCCTAATCGTTTTCTTGGTCTGTTGTTTAGTTTGTTCTCAATGTCCTGTATTTCATTATCAGAGACTTGTCTAAAGTCACAACCCTTAGGCAAGTACTCTCTGATAAGGCCATTGGTATTCTCGTTGGTTCCTCGCTGCCATGACGCATAAGCATCGGCAAAGAAGAAAGGGCTAAAGAGCTTTTGTTTCACCTTCTTATGCTGAGCAAACTCTTTACCATTGTCAGAGGTAATGGTCTTAACCTGCAACCTCACTGGCGCTAAGAGTTCTATCATTGCCTCTGATACTTGCTGTGCTGTTTTATGACCCACACGCTTCATCTTCAGCAGCCCCGTTTTACGTTCAACGAGCGTGACAATCGCTTGCTTGTGATGCTGACCGATAACGGTATCCGCTTCCCAATCTCCAATACGTGAGCGTTCTTCAACAATACAAGGGCGCTCATGAATCGAGACTCTGTCATTGATACGGCCTCGAGTCTCAGCGGTTAGACGCTGCCGGTATGGTTTTCCTTTACGTCTGAGACACTGCCACAATGTACCGCCCTGCCTCTTATCACGCCAAATATAGCGATAAATGCTCATATGACTGATACCAGCATGAACGCCAGATATTTGCTCAGGACTCCAGTTCTCTTTAAGCTTGTCTGTCACCCATGCCCAGAGGTCAGTCACAATAGTTGTGGCGTTGTTAGCCCGTCTGTCACAAGCCTTGTTATTAGCATGCTTTGCTCGGTAACCTCGTAGGCTTTTATTACGCCTAAGCTCTCTTGATATGGTACTGGGACTTCTGTTTAACACCCTCGCTATAAAATTAATACTATGTTTTGCCCCTTTAAGGGCATAAATCTGGTATCGTTCACCTAGGCTTAGATGTGTATAGCTCATGGTTGCAATCTCACTTTGGTCGGTGGATAAAAACTTTGATGCTAGCGCATCTAGGTCTTTTTTTCACCTTGCATTTGGTATTGCACTTCATGTGTTAATCTAAG
>NZ_AYXN01000013.1:0-83312 GCF_000511655.1 Psychrobacter sp. TB15 | reverse complement strand
TAGACCTCTTGCAAAAGTAGCAGAGGGAATTAAAATAAGAAGAACATTCATCGTTGTCTAAGAACCATGCCAAACATAGATAAGCTACTCAAACAAAGTGACGCTGGTTTTAAACGCTACACTGGCATTCATAAAGCCACCTTTTATGACATGCTTGATGCCATGCAAGAGCATGAAGCATCTAAGACCAAATCAGGTAGACCAAGTGTGCTCAGTCTTAAGGAGCAGATACTACTAGCCCTGACTTATTGGCGTGAATACCGCACGCTTTATCATATCAGTATGGACTTTGGTATTCATGAGTCTTCTGCTAGCCGTATCATTCGTAAAGTAGAAGACACACTGATTGACTCTGGCAAGTTTGAATTACCTAAAAAGCTGCCTAGTCGTGTCGATGACGACATCAATTGGTCAGTCGTCATTGTTGATGCTACCGAAACCCCTATTGAGCGTCCAAAAAAAACCAAAGAGACTACTACAGCGGTAAGAAAAAACAACACACCTTAAAAGCGCAGGTTATCGTTCATTGGCAAACTGGTTTGATACTTGATGTGCAAACCTGTAAAGGGTCAATCCACGATTTTAAGCTGTATAAAGATACTTGTCCTGACTGGTTACCTTGTGACGCCAAGCTACTAGCCGATAGTGGTTATCAAGGGTTAGCAAAGTTACATGAGCAAACTTTCACGCCATTTAAGAAACCTCGTGGTGGTCAGTTATTAGAGATATGCAAACAGGCCAATCACTATCTGGCAAAGTTCCGTATTGTGGTTGAGCACAAAATAGGCTTAATCAAGTTGTTTAAAATCGTGGCTCATAAATATCGCAACCGTCGTCAGCGCTATGATCTTAGAATGAAGCTGTTTGCTGGTATCATTAATTCCGAGCTTAAATTATGACTTTTGCAAGAGGTCTAATACCGTTAGCAAAACCACTGCAAAGTGGAACAAAGCGAGGGTTAAGCATATACTTAACTAATGATGACAGTGATACTGTTGTTAGGCACAATAGTTACTCTATTTAGAAAAATAAATAACTCAAATTATTTTTAATAATTACCTTCAATGATTACTAGGAGAGACTATGAAAAACATGACTTCATTAGCTATGGCTGCCACACTAGCTGTTGGTACGCTTGCCGGTTGCCAAACCACTCCTGGCGTTACTGCTCCTACTGCTCAGCCGCTAACCGTTGATGCATTAGAAGCCTATAACTGGCAGTTAGTTGATGCTAAGCGCGTAAATGGCGAAAAAGTAACTCAGCTGTTTACTATGCCAAATAATCCGCTGACTTTGAACTTTTTTAAAGACAACGGCAACCAGCGCGTCAGCTTTATGAATACCTGTAATAACATCGGTGGCACTTATCACATCGTCAATAATAATGTACAGCTAGTCAACGTCATCAGCACTATGAAGGCCTGCCCTGAACCACAAGCTAGCTTTGATACTGCTACTATGGCGACGGTACAAGGCAAGTATAGCCTAAATAAAAATGCGAACAATGTACCTATCTTGACCATTCGTAATGACAATCAAGTGGCGCATTTTAAAGCCGTTGCTAAGTAGAGATGTTTTTAGTTTTGATCGGTTAATAATAAAATATAAGACCGATACTAACGCAAGATGACATTGATACAGTCAATAAAGAACGCCTTACTTTTTAAGTAAGGCGTTTTTTTAAAGAGAATTAACGATTATATAAAGTAAGCTTGTGATGGAAAGTATTAAACTATAAAGTTATTCAATGGGTTAAAAAACACTTTAGAATTATGAATAAGCAGCGGTTAATATATAATCACTATCTCAAAATTAGACTCTTGTTGTAGCTTGTTGTAGGCTGGCGCTTTTAGCTCAGCGTCATAGATAGTAAAAGGCACCATCATGGCACATAAAAAAGTAAACCTACCACAAAAAACCTGCCCCGTCTGCCAACGCCCTTTTACCTGGCGCAAGAAGTGGGAAAAGGATTGGGACAATGTGGTGTATTGTTCGGAACGGTGTCGAAGAAATAAAGATAAGTAGGGTGACGTTAGACTTGTCAAATTCTCGTAGAGAATGCAGACAAGGCGTAACCCACTGATTGTGTATTATGCTAAATTTAGATGGTGGGTTACGCTCCGCTAACCCACCCTACGCTACTAAATGGTAAGTGACCAACTCTACGCAACCTAACCAAAACTAAAACAAAAGAATACCCTCACATTTCTTATCGAGACAGGCTCAAAAAGTAGAGGAGGCAGTACTGTTGGAGATATTTTAGCTTATTTAGCATTTAAAAGTAGATATACTTTGCAAAACAATTGCTTGGATATATTGACTTATATACAGTTCTGAGTCTGTTATTAATTAGTATAGCAAATACAGGCAGACTTATAAATCACTAAAAGTTAAGGAAAGACGGCATGAGTTTAATTGAAGATACTTACACTAAGGCTAGATTTTTTAAATGTGCATTACAGGTTAATCCAGCTAGCTACATTAAATATCGAGGTCAAGAACATCAGATTTCAGAAAGTGAATATAATAGTCAATTACTAAATGCAGCAATTGAGTTTGGTATAAAGGTAATTGGATTAGCAGACCATGGTTCCGTTTCAGGTATAGATGACATCAGAAATTTATTCAATGATAATGGAATAATAGTATTTCCAGGGTTTGAAATTGCTTCAAGTGAAAAGGTTCATTTTGTATGCTTATTTGATGAAAGAATATCAACACATCAGCTTACCATGCATCTAGGAGCATTACGTATTAATAGTAACAACCCCGCAGCACCAGTTGATTTATCCGCTAGTGATATTATCAAATATGTAAAGAATAATGAGGGTTTCATTTTTGCAGCTCATTGCACTAATGATGACGGTGTTCTGAAAAAGCGTATGAATAATATTTGGCGAAATTCAGATTTATTAGCTGCTCAGATTCCAGGCTCTATTGAAGACCTAAGAGGTGTTGAAGATGATTTTTATCGCAAAGTGTTTCTTAATAAAATTGTAGATTACAGTCGAACTCGTATGATGACAGCAATAAATTCAGCTGATGTCTCTAAACCAGAAGAAATTAAGGCTAATGGGGCTTCTTTTTTAGTTAAGATGACTAAACCGAGTTTTTCAGCATTCAAGCTTGCCTTTTTAGACCCTGAATCAAGAATAAAGTTGCATTCAGATAAATCAGAAAATTATGCATCAGCTATTGAAAATATCAAACTCGTAAGTGGTTATCTAGATGGTGTGAATATTAATTTATCAGAGCATTTAAATGCAGTGATTGGAGGAAGAGGGACTGGCAAATCTACCTTTTTAGAATGCATTCGCTATGCTTTCGAGTTAGAGCCATTTGGTAAAGCAGCAAAAGCACAGCACAAGGCTATTATCGACAATAATCTTGGCAATGAGAAGGGATTAATCGAAATCACAATTCGCTCAGCAGCCATGAATGGACGTAGATTTAAAATTATTAGGAAGTATGGAGATAAATCGGTTGTTCAAGATGAAAACGGAAATATTACACCTTATCATCCTATTGATTTATTTCCAAAAATTGAACTGTATGGTCAAAATGAAATCTATGAAATGACTCGAGATGAACAGAATCGAAATAAATTAGTTAGAAGGTTTTTGGAGGATGGTCATTCAGAATACAATAAATCTGTTGATGAGGTATTGGATAAACTCAAGTTAAATCGAGAGTTAATAGTTTTACAAGTTAGTAAAAAAAATGATATCGAATCAGAAGTTGAGCAACTTCCAAAGCTTCTAGCACAAGTAAAGCAATATCAGGACTTAGGTATAGATGAAAAAATAGAAGTAATTTCTAAGTTAGAGAAGGAAAAACTATTAGATAGGAAGGTTAATAACGGTTTAGAGAAGATTAGGATATTGACTGAAGACTTTAAAGGTAGTTTATTAGATACAGATATTCTGAATGACGAAGCTTTAAAAGATTTACCACATCATAAAATTTTAGAAAGAGAACGCAATTTGTTTGATAAACTTAACTCTTCAATTAGTGGGCACTTGAATGAAATTAATACTTTAATAGAAAAGGCGTATGAAGAACTACAAGAAGCTAGGAAAGAGCATCATCAGGAGATAGGTGTAAAGGAAGAAGAGTTAGATAAAACTTTTAAAAGTATACCTACAAGCCAAGGAAAAACAGGACAACAGATAGGAAGTGAATACCAAAGACTATTGAGGGAAATAGAGTCTATAAAACCAAAAAAAGAAGAATTAGAAAAAATTATTTCACAAATTAATGCTTTAAATGAAGAGCGTGAGCAACTGCTATTAGAGCTTAGTCAAAAAACAAGTGATAGAGCTAGCCAAATTCAAAAAGCGGTAAAAAAACTAAACAAAAAATTATCAAAAAAAGTTCAATTAAATTTAATTTCTGAAGGTGATAGGCAGGTTTTGGTAGAATTTTTGCTCAACTGTGATATGGAAGGTGTTAGAGAGAGACGGCTTGAATGGGTAGGTAATCAGTCTTTTACACCTAATAATTTAGTGAAAACAATTAGACAAGGTTCAGATGAACTAATAGATAAATTTAGCGTTTCTCCAATAGTAGCGAGTGCATTATGCCGTATTTCAAGTAATAAACTCCTAGAATTAGAAGAAATAATTATCCCTGATAAAACAACGATAGAACTCAACGTAGCATTTGATAATGAAGGCAAAGATATAGATTTTCGTTCTATTGAAAACCTTTCTACTGGTCAACAATGTACAGCAGTGTTACATCTTTTACTGTTAGATAATCAAGACCCATTAATTCTAGACCAACCGGAGGATAATTTAGATAACGCTTTTATTGCCGATCGAATAGTAACTGAGCTTCGTGAAGCCAAACTAAGTAGACAGTTTTTGTTTGCAACTCACAACGCTAATATTCCAGTATTTGGCGACGCAGAATGGATTGGGGTTCTCAGTGTAGAAGACAATAAGGGGAAAATTTTATTAGAACAACAAGGTGCAATTGATGTACCTCAAGTTAAAGAGCTAGCAGCTAAAATATTAGAAGGGGGTCAAGGAGCATTCGATAAGCGTCGGGAGAAATATGGTTTTGACTAAGGTGGATTTTCGTATTAGGTAGTTATAAACTATAGCATCTTTTATTTGTGGCAAATAGAGTAACCCTACCATAGCGAGGCTTTTTAGCCCCGATTGTCGCGAATATCCTGACGGGCTAGGCGATTGCGGTAGCTAGGTTTTGAGGTGGTCTCGAGGCAACAGGAACGACTCAAACTGTGCTACCGCCTCGCCTAGACTGGCAGATAGAAGCAAAAAGCGGGAACGGCTATAAAAACCAATCCCGCCTCAAAAACACGCTAAAAAAATTCAACAACATCCCTACAAATTCGGATTCAACCACTTCTCAGCCGTCTTTATATCCCACTCTTTACGTTTGGCATAATCCTCTAACTGATCTCGGCCTATTTTACCGACGTTAAAGTACTCACTCTCCGGGTGCGAATAATAAAAGCCGCTGACCGAAGACGCCGGCCACATTGCAAAGCTTTCGGTGAGCGTTGTACCGATAGCGCTGGTCGTACCGAGCCAATCAAACAATTTGCCTTTTTCGGTATGCTCAGGGCAAGCCGGATAGCCAGGCGCTGGGCGGATGCCAACGTATTTTTCTTTAATCAGCTCATCATTGGTGAGAGTCTCATCAGCCTGATAGCCCCAGTAGTCTTTACGGATGCGCTCATGCAAATGCTCGGCAAAGGCTTCGGCGAGGCGATCAGACAGCGCTTGTACCATGATGGCATTATAATCATCGCCTGCCGCTTTGTACTGCTCAGCGAGGTCTTCAGTACCGACGATCGACACCGTAAAGCCGCCGATATAATCGTCAGAGTCCTGTAACGGCGAGATAAAGTCGGCGAGGCTAAAGTTTGGCTTGCCGCTGGCTTTGTCCGACTGTTGGCGCAGATGTTCAAAGGTATGCGTAGGTTGGCCACCATCTGTAGGCGATTTGTCATAAACGCTAATCGTATCTGCGCCAGTGCGGCGGGCGGGCATGAGTTTAAACACCCCTTTAGCAATGATTAACTTTTCATCAATCATTTTTTGCATCAGGTTCTTGGCGTTATCGAACAGATCACGCGCGGCTTCACCAACGACCTCATCTTGCAAGATTTTTGGATACTTACCTGCTAGACCCCAAGAGATAAAGAACGGCGTCCAGTCGATATAAGGGAGCAGCTTATCGATAGGGTAGTCGTCCAATATCACCTGACCGAGCTGATTCGGTACAGGCGGTGTATAGTTGTCCCAATCGTATTGAAAACCACCCTCAACTGATTCAGCATAAGTCAGCTTCGCCGCTTTGGGTTGACGCTTCGCGAGACGCTCGCGCACTTTGATATACTCTTCGCGGGTCTCATCGATGAGACTTTGACGGTTGTCTTTGGAGAGCAGCTTAGTCACCACGCCAACCGAGCGCGAGGCGTCCGCCACGTAGATGACTGCATCATTATTATATTGCGGCTCGACTTTGACCGCGGTATGGGCTTTGGAGGTTGTTGCGCCGCCAATCATTAACGGCAGGTTCATACCGCGCTCTTGCATTTGCTTAGCGACATAGACCATCTCATCGAGACTCGGGGTAATCAGTCCTGATAGGCCGATGATATCGACTTTCTCTTTGATAGCGGTATCGAGAATGGTCTCGCACGGCACCATCACGCCCAGATCAAGGATGTCATAGCCATTACAGCCGAGGACCACGCCGACGATGTTTTTACCGATATCATGGACGTCGCCCTTGACCGTCGCCATGAGGATTTTACCTTTGGTTTCGCCCTCGACTTTTTCCGCTTCGATGTACGGGTTGAGCCAAGCAACAGACTGCTTCATGACGCGTGCTGACTTAACCACTTGCGGCAAAAACATTTTACCCGAGCCAAATAAATCACCGACGATATTCATACCGTCCATCAAAGGCCCTTCGATAACGTCGAGTGGTTTGGGGTATTTCTCCCATGCTTCTTTGGTATCGGCTTCGATAAAGGTGGTGATGCCTTTGACCAGTGCATGGGCAATGCGCTCTTCTACCGTGCCTTCGCGCCAGCTCATATCGACGGTGCTGTCTTTTTTCTTACCGCCATCTTGATAGCTCTCAGCAATGGTCATCAAGCGTTCGGTGGCATCTTGGCCACTCTCACCTTGATTGCGATTGAGCATGACATCCTCAATCGCCTCGCGTGCCTCGACAGGGATGTCGTCATAGACTTCTAGCATTGAGGGGTTGACGATACCCATGGTTAGACCGTTTTGAATGGCGTGGTAGAGAAAGACCGAGTTGATGGCTTCGCGAATCGGGTTACCACGGAAGCTAAACGAGACGTTAGAGACGCCGCCTGACACCATAGCATTAGGCAGGTTGTCCGTGATCCATTTCGTCGCATTAATAAAGTCAGCGCCGTAGTTATTGTGCTCGGTGATACCGGTGGCGACCGCAAAGATATTGGGGTCAAAGATGATGTCCTCAGACGGGAAGCCAACTTCGTTGACCAGTACGTCATAGCTACGCTGACAGATCTGGATTTTGCGCTCATAAGTATCCGCTTGACCGTCCTCATCGAAGGCCATGACGATGACCGCCGCGCCGTAACGCATACACAGCTTGGCATGACGCACGAACTCATCGTAGCCTTCCTTTAAGGAGATGGAGTTGACCACGCATTTGCCTTGCGCGCGCTTGAGGCCTTCTTCGATAATATCCCATTTTGACGAGTCAAGCATCAAGGGTACGCGGCTGATATCCGGCTCACCCGAAACTAAGTTGACAAAATGAATCATCGCTTGTTTGGAGTCGAGCATGCCCTCGTCCATATTGATATCGACGATCTGCGCACCGCCCTCGACCTGATCGCGCGCGACATCGAGCGCCTCGGTATAGGCTTCGGTTTTAATCAAACGCAGAAACTTCTTGGAGCCTGTGACATTGGTACGCTCACCGACGTTGACGAACAAGCTATCAGGCGTGATATTAAATGGCTCAAGCCCTGAGAGTCGGCAGGCAGGCGCAATCTCTGGGATGGCTCGCGGCGGATAGTTTGCAACCATATTAGCGATTTGACGGATATGCTCAGGCGTCGTCCCGCAGCAGCCGCCAACGATGTTTAAGATTCCCGCTTTGGCAAAGCCTTCTAATAGCGCCGTAGTTTCTTCAGCGGTCTCATCATATTCACCAAACTCATTGGGCAGCCCCGCGTTTGGATGCGCAGAGACGTAAGTATCAGCAATGTTCGATAGCGTTTGAATGTGCGGGCGCAGTGCATCGGCACCGAGTGCACAGTTAAAGCCAACTGATAGCGGCTTGGCATGACGTACTGAGTTATAAAACGCCTCAGCCGTTTGGCCAGATAGTGTACGACCTGAGGCATCAGTAATGGTGCCCGATATCATAATCGGCAGCTCAAAACCAATATCATCAAAGACGCCCGTAATGGCAAAGATTGCCGCTTTGGCATTGAGCGTATCAAATACCGTCTCAATCAAGATAATATCGATGCCGCCTTCAATGAGTGCCAATGTCGCTTCACGATAATTATCGACGAGCTGATCAAAGGTCACGTTACGGTAAGCAGGGTCGTTAACGTCAGGCGATAGCGAACAAGTGCGTGAAGTGGGGCCGATGACGCCGGCGACAAAGCGCGGCTTATCAGGGTTCTTCGCGGTAAAGGTATCCGCAGCCTTGCGTGCTATCTGCGCTGCGGTCTTGTTCAGCTCTGGCACCAGATATTCCATATCGTAGTCGGCCATCGATAGCCGTGTACCATTAAAGCTATTGGTCTCAATAATATCAGCGCCAGCGGCTAGGTGGTCATGATGGATATCGGTAATCATCTGCGGCTGACTCAGTACGAGCAGATCGTTATTACCGCGCACATCTTGCTCGATATCGGCAAAACGCTCACCGCGATAATCTTCTTCTTCCAATTTGTAAGTCTGAATCTGCGTGCCCATCGCACCATCAAGCATCAAGATACGCTTGGTCATCTCAGCTTCGATACGCGCGCGAGCCGTGAGCTGTTGGTCTTTATAAGGGAATACTTCAGGCGGTGTTAGCACAAAATCATTAGTCGTGGTTTTTGAAGTCATAGGAGAAGCACTTATATCATGAAGTCTAAAAGAAAAGAGTAGCGGTCTAATAAAAGTAAATGTAGGTATATTAACATGAAAAGTAAACCACTCATGGATCACTTAAGCGCAGTTTCTATGACTTTAATTGTCTAAGGAGTCAATAAAAAGATATAGGTGCCTGTTTCGTTCAACTGTCTCTCAAGGTATTCGCTAGATAAGCGAGTGCTAAATAAAACGGTTTTGAATAGATATTATTTCGACTCTTGATATTGTTTTTCAATATTAATGGTTATGTCGACAAAATTTCATAATGAAATGAGCGCTTTAGCATCTGCCTAAAAATTGAGCAAAAATTACACTGGCATTACAAAAAGTAGCGTAACAACAGATTTATACAGAAATTCTATATGTTAATTTAATTTCAGAAGGATTGTTCTTACATAAGGTTTTCTTATAAATCAGCCACCATTAGATCTTTGATTCTAATTTTGTTTCTGATTTAGTTGCTAGGACATTTTATGACAGTGCACCTTTTACTAAAGCAAGCCAACTCCTAGCTGTTAGGAGATACTTCACAATTAAAGGATATAATTATGAAAATGACTAAACTAGTAACTATTGGTGCGCTAGCAGTATCTATGGCAGGTCTTTCGGCCTGTAATAACATTATGCCAGCCAAAACTGCTCCCATGAAAGCGCCTGTAACTACGCAAAATATGGCAAAAATGAATGTTGTACAAGTGGCTCAGAGCGACGCTAACTTCTCGATACTTGTAGAAGCGGTGCAAGCAGCAGGGCTAGCAGGTATGTTATCTGACCCTAATGCTAACTATACGGTATTTGCTCCAACCAATGCCGCTTTTGCGCAAGCACTAGCAGAGACTGGTATGACTAAAGCTCAGCTATTTGCCAATAAGCCATTACTAAAAAAGATATTAGCTTACCATGTGGTCAGCAGTGATATGCCTATGTATGCCAAAAACGTTATGCCAGGCAATGTTACGACCGCCAGTAACGATACGCTAGTCGTTACCCCGCAAAAAATGCTAATGGATGAAAACGGTCGTATGGCGACTATTATTAAGACTGATATCGCAGCAACGAATGGTGTGGTACATGTCATCGATAAAGTGCTACTGCCAAAATAAGCGGTTTACCCGAACCGTTTAACGTAAGCGCTGATTTTTATAATTGGCCTAGTTTAACCGCCGATGAACCTTGGTAAGGTCATTACTTCAGGTTCATCATTAGTATTTAATAACCAAATACGTGAGAGCTGTATTCTTTTACTAAGTTGGCGGTTATCTGTAAGTCGATTGGATTTTTAGATATAAAACGACAATACCGACAATAAGCCTAAACTTCATATCATTACCTATACCTGCACATCATTACCTATACATAGTACTGGCCATTTGATGTGTTACTCTCAAACTTGAATTGCTATCGTTAATTAAGACAGCAAGAATTTATGCAATCAGTTATGTTTAGTCATGAACGTTATTCATAGCACCACTTATATACTAATTAGAAAGGATACTATTATGTTAAAGAAGACACTACTATCTCTAGCGGTCGCCACTTCTGCTTTGACGCTAGCAGCCTGTAACGACACAGAAACGGTTGCCGATCCAGTAGAGCCAGAAGTGACTACGACTGAAGTCACTGAAACAGAGGTGATGGTTGATCCTGCTGCTGAAACCGATCCAATGGTTACTGAAGATCCCATGATGGACACCATGGCGACTCAGTCCATTGCGGAAATCGCAGCAGATAACGAGAACTTAACCATTCTCACCGCCGCCTTACAGTCAGCAGGCTTAGATACTATGCTGATGGACGCAGGGGAGTATACGGTATTTGCACCTACTGATGATGCTTTTGTACCAGTACTAGATGCGTTAGGCGTTACCAAAGAAGAGCTATTAGCGAATACTGAGTTATTAAACGAAGTACTTCCTTATCACGTTGTCCCTATGGTAGTTACTGCTACTGAAATCCCGTATGGTACGGATATCGAGACTGCTAATGGTGAGACAATCTCTATCAGCGACGCTAACATTATCACTGATGCGACGGGTAATACAGCAAATATCACTGGAACTGATATCATGGCGACTAATGGTGTGGTCCATACTATCGATACAGTACTTATGCCTGAATAGTCTCTAGCAGACCTTAAGCAAATTTTTATAGTGTAACTGTATTTAAAGAAGTCGTTTAAAGAAGCTATTTGAAAAAGCTCAGCCTCAAAGGCTGAGCTTTTTTGTGTGTTAATTAAGAAAAAAATAAAAAGTAGACATAAAAAAACTCGCAACCTAAGCTGCGAGTTTCTATAAATAGGACGTTTATTCTTTCTTAAAGCGGTCTTTGATTAGAGTCTAAACTCTAGGATCTTTACGCAGACCTGCTTCTTGGTTTTTTAATGCCACTTCAGCGGCATGACGATCTTCCCAATAAGTTGCGTTTTTGATACCGAACTTCTTAGGATCAAAGACAAATCTATTAGCAGTCGTACCACCACCTGCTTTGAGCTGAGCCTCGTAATCACGCAGGATATCGATAGCAGGACGCGCCACAAAGAAGATAATGATAATACCAACGATGTTGAGCCAAGCCATCAGACCAACGCCGACATCGCCAAGTCCCCAGATGAAACCAGAGCTGTTAAGCGCGCCGTAAGCAACCATGAACATGATAACTAGCTTGACCACGAATTGACCGGTTTTACTAGCGCCTTTACCCATAGAGCGGGTGAGGAAAGAGATATTAACCTCAGCGATGTAGTAGTAAGCCAGAATAGTAGTAAAGGCGAAGAAGAATACCGCAACAGCAATGAAGGTATCACCGAAAGTACCGTAGACTGACTCCATTGCCATCTGAGTAAATGATGGCGAGCTTATCTCAACGTCAGCTGCGACGTTTTGTACGATGAACTGACCATCAGCCAACTCACCTTGAATGTTGTACATACCGGTAGATAAGATCATAAAGGCAGTAGCAGAACAAACGAGCAAGGTGTCGACATAGACTGAGAATGCCTGTACCAAGCCCTGCTGCGCTGGATGGTCAACCGCTGCAGCTGATGCTGCGTGTGGGCCTGTACCCTGACCGGCTTCGTTCGAGTAAATACCGCGCTTCACGCCCCAACCGATAGCAGCACCAAAACCAGCTTGTGCGGTAAAGGCATCACCGATGATCATACCGAATACTTGCGGGATCATGCTAAAGTTAGTGAACATAATAAGTAGCGCTAGGATGATATACCCTAAAGCCATAAAAGGAACTGCGTATTCAGTAAAGGTTGCAATACGCTTGATACCACCAAAGATGATAAAGCCTAGAACCACTAGAATGATAGCTAAAGCGATTAGACGAGTGGAGCCTGTGTCTATGCCCATAAAGTTCATCGCTGAACCTTCGCCTGCGACCTGTGCGACAGCATTAATAACGCCGTTTGCCTGTACGCCTGGTAGGAACACCCCACAAGCGACAATAGAAGCAATGGCGAATAAAATACCGTACCATTTCTGGCCAAGTGCGCGCTCAAAGTAGTAAGCGGGACCACCGCGATACTCGCCAGTGACGACGTCGCGCTCTTTATAAATCTGACCTAAAGTAGACTCGACATAAGCCGTTGATGCGCCCAAGAAGGCGACAATCCACATCCAGAATACCGCACCTGGGCCACCGAAACCGATAGCGGCTGCAACCCCGGCGATGTTACCCATACCGACGCGGCCTGCTAGTGAGACGGCTAGTGCCTGAAACGATGAAATACCATCATTATCAGGTTTACCCTTAAACAATAGTCTTAACATCTCGCCGAATAAACGCACTTGCACAAAGCGCGTCATTATAGAATAAAAAAGCCCGGCGCCTAGGCATAAATATACCAGCGCTGGGCTCCAAATAATGTCATTTGCTAAACCAACTAAACTTTCCATATCTATATTCCTCAAACGTCCTCAGTAGCGTATCGATAATGATAGAAGCCGCAGCGTGATACAAGCTATCTTGGGCTTCTATTGAACGTCCTACTGAGTATGAGTTTTTTGTGTTTACCCGCGCGGCTCATCGCTTCATTCCATGAATACTTTTTTGTAACGTTCCAACAAACCATGAGCTACGGTGCAATTCCATTTGCCGTCTTAGTCATTACACGATAGTAATATCTTTATGTCATAATGACTTAAAAAATATCATAGGATAGTTTTTTAAAACATTATGCTAAGTCGATAATGAGTTTATTAGTACTGACAGTTAGCGTAATAACGATATGCCAAAAGCAGACTTTGTAACAGACTATCTCTATCTAGTATTAAATCTACTACTAAATGTATGCTAACCGTACGGCTGCGTAACAGCAATTTGCCATATTTTTTGGTAAATTACTAGATATTTCTTACCTCATAACCTTTTTTTTGCCTATATAAATTAAAAGGCAATTTAAGTTTAGTTTTAGTATTAGAATGATATGAAGGTTGTCGAATAAAGATTTTGATTTCTTGCAAGGTAGGCAGTTACTAGTTTGCGGTTGTGTTTTGGTAACGGTCAATTGTAAAACCGCTATGATGTTGCCATCATTAGCAGCATAGACTTAGGCTTCCTACATACCGCCTTAAGAAACGCTATATGTAGCGGTCTATAAGTTTGACTCATTATGAGATTATTATTTGGAGATATATCAATGGCACGACAATCTATTACTAAACCCTTATCTTTTGTTAAACCCTTATTATTGTCAGCGGTATTAGCGACCTCAGCGGTGAGTCTAAGCGGTTGTGGTTATAACAATCTGCAATCACAAGATGAGCAAGTTACTGCTTCTTGGTCAGAGGTGGTCAACCAATATCAGCGCCGTGACGATCTGGTGCCAAACTTGGTCAATGTGGTCAAGCAGTATGCTGAGCAAGAGCAGGAGGTCTTCACACAAGTGGCGCAGGCGCGCTCACAAGCGGGCGGAATCACCGTGACGCCAGAGCTGCTTAATGACCCAGAAGCAATGGAACGTTATGCAGAAGCCCAGTCGCAGATGACCGGCGCACTATCACGTCTTATGGCAGTGTCCGAGCGCTATCCGGATTTAAAGTCTGATGCACTATTCCAAGACCTACAAGCGCAGTTAGAAGGTACGGAGAATCGTATCGCGGTTGCGCGTAATCGTTATATCCAGGAAGTGCAAGTCTATAATACGACCGTGCGCCAGTTCCCGACCAATATTACGGCTAAAGTGTTCGGCATGGAGACTAAGCCGAACTTTACGGTAGCTAATGAAGACGCTATCTCTACTGCGCCTGAAGTTGATTTTGGTGAATAGTTTTTAGCAGGTCATTATTTGAAAAAAACATTAGGTAAGATAGATCAGATGAGTAACTCTAGAGCAATCGTAACCGCCGTATTATTGGCCCTTAGCACCGCGAGCACTTCTGCGCTGTCTGCCGCGCAGAATGAGGTCGCTGTGGCTAGCGCTGACGGGGATGTGCAGAATCAACGCAGCGTTGAAGACTTAGTCGCTATTGCAAAAGCGGGTGAGTCCAATGAAGCGATCAATGATGCGGTGCTCGGTAATGAGGCGATCAACGACGCTATATTAGGTAATGATGCTATCAACCCTAATGCTAATAGCAATGCCGCTAATCCAAATCAAGCGAACAATCAGCCGCCTATACGCTCTACTGCTACCGGCGTTGATGCAGATAAGCTTATTCTCAACAGTCCAGTCGTCGATCAAGCTAATATCCTAAATCCCCAACAAAAACAGCGTCTAGAGGCACAGTTGCAAGGCATCTATCGTCAGGGGCTTGCGCAAGCGGCTATTGTTATTGTACCAACGACTGGCGGCGTACCTATCTTCGACTACTCTTTGCAAGCCGCTGAAAAATGGCAATTGGGCGAGGCTGATACCGATGATGGACTTTTGATACTAGTGGCGGTGAACGATCGTGATATGTATATTCAGTCGGGTTATGGGTTAGAAGGAGTACTACCAGATGCTGCTCTTAACCGTATCATTCGTGAAGATATCACCCCTTACTTTAAGCAAAACGATTATGGCGCTGGACTACTAGCGGGCTTAGATAAAATCGAACAGCGCCTAACTGCCGATCCAGAGATCTTGGCCCGCGCCGATGCGCAAGCAGAAGCGCGCCGCGCTGAGCAAGGTTCAGATGAGGTGCCATCGCCTATTTTTTTATTCCTTATGGCGATGATATTCGGTAGCTTTATTACTAATATATTTGGCCGTGTGCTCGGCTCTATTCTGACCGCGGGCGGGTTTTTTGCCGGTTCTTTGGCTTTAGGCGGCGGTTTCTTTATGACCGTCATTATGGCTATATTTATATGGCTATTCTTAATCTCTCGCGGCTCAGGCGGCGGTGGCCGTGGTGGACGCGGCGGCGGCGGCGGTATGATATTCTTACCCGGTCTTGGCGGTGGTAGCGGCGGCTTCGGCGGCGGTGGTTTTGGTGGCGGCGGCTTCGGCGGTGGCGGTGGCGGCTTCGGTGGCGGCGGCGCTGGCGGCTCTTGGTAGCCTGCGCGCTATTCATCTAGCCGCGCCTAATTCCTAATTGAGTCAGTATTTATTTATAGAGCAATAGTATATTTGAGGATAAACAAGCATGGTCCAAGATAACTCGTCGCAGGCAAGTTTCGCTCGCTTATGGCGTCAGGTCGCATTTGTACCCGTGCTACATAGTAGGTGGTTGACGCCTGAAGCTCGTGCACGTCTGACGGCGAAAGTAACTGAAGCTGAGATCGGTCATCGCGGTGAGGTATTCTTGATTATAGAAAATGCCTTACCAATACAGTCCGCTTATCATATGGATGCGCGTGCGCGTGCTGTAGACCTCTTCAGCGACTACCGCGTTTGGGATACCGAAGAGAACACTGGCGTCTTAGTCTATGTCAACATCTGTGAGCAAAGCTTAGATATCATTGCTGATCGCGGTATCAGTGCTCATGTTAGCCCAACTGTGTGGCGAGCGATGTGTGATAAGGCGGTCGCCGGTATCGCTAGTAAAAAAGTCGAGGAGAGTCTAGCCGATTTGCTTGATGAGATTGGGCAGCTGCTGCGCCAATACTACCATCTCGAGCATGACCCTGCTGGTAATGAGCTATCCGATGGAGTAGTTTTTTTGAAGTAAGGCATCAATATTAGAACGTATAAAAGAGCGCAGAGTAAAGGTAAAACAATGATTGAGCTGATAAAAAAACTACCAAAAGCGGAGCTGCATTTACATATCGAAGGTTCGCTTGAGCCAGAGTTGATGTTTAGGCTAGCGAAGAAGAATGACGTGACTATTCCTTATGAGACTGTAGATGAGGTACGCGCCGCTTATAACTTTAGCGATTTGCAGAGCTTTTTAGATATTTATTATGCTGGGGCTAAGGTGTTAATTACGGAAGAGGATTTTTATGATCTGACTTGGGCTTATATGCTGCAGTGCGTGGAAAATAATATTGTTCATACTGAGATATTTTTCGATCCGCAAACCCATACCGAAAGAGGTATTGAGTTTGCAACGGTCATCGGTGGTATCAAAAGAGCGCTTAGCGATGCCAAGGAGCAGTACGGTATTACCGCCGCTATTATCATGTGCTTTTTGCGGCATTTGTCTGAACAAGAAGCCTTTGAGACCTTCGAGCAAGCCTTAGCGTACAAAGACGATATCATCGGTGTCGGTCTCGACTCAGCTGAGATAGGTAACCCGCCGGCCAAGTTTGAAGCGGTATTCAAACGCGCCAAAGCAGAAGGCTTCAAGCTTGTTGCTCATGCTGGTGAGGAAGCGGACTTTAGCTACATCAATGAGGCTCTAGACTTACTAGCGATTGAGCGAATCGATCACGGCGTACAATCGATCAATAGCCCAGAGCTGATGCAGCGTCTAAAACAAGAGCAAATACCGCTTACTGTCTGCCCGAATTCTAATATTGAGCTTAAGGTATTTGACGATTATCCGCAGCACAATATCAAGGAGCTGCTCGATTATGGCCTAAATGTCAGTGTCAACTCTGACGATCCGGCTTATTTTAAAGGCTATATTAATCAAAACTTTATTAATCTTTATGAGCATATCGACTTGTCGGCAGACGACATGATAACTTTAGTCAAAAACTCCTTTAAATCGGCATTTATCAGCGAGGAGCTAAAGCAAGCGTATCTAGATAAAGTAGATGCTGCTGTGAGTAGTTAACAACGCTTATAGCAAATCATACTTAGCTTGTGTCTTGATACGCTACTTATCTGTTTTGTCTGTTAGTTGATTAATCAATACTGGCATTACTGCGCCTGCTTTAGCTGCTAGTGTGATGTCGACTACCGTGCTTGGCGTAGGGTTGGGATTGACCTCGATGATCTTGGCACCGTTTTGCTTCGCCAATTGCGCAAGACCTGCAGCTGGATAGACGAGGCTTGAGGTACCGATACTTATAAAGACATCGCAATTCGCTGCCGCCTCTTCAGCCATTTGCCAAGCAGCAACCGGTAGCGCCTCATCAAACCAGACGATATCAGGGCGAATATAACTGCCGCAGTGAGGGCAAGTGATGAGCTGCTCATCAAAATCAAGCGGCTTGTCTTTGGCATTATCCTCATAAACGCTATCGCACTGGCTACAGCGATTTTTCCACAGATGACCATGCAAATGAATAGCGTCGCTGCCTGCTTGCTCATGTAAGTCATCAACGTTTTGGGTGATTAAGGTAATATGCTGACCTAATGATGAGCTTGCGGCTTGCCACTGCGCTAAGGCTTGATGCGCGGGGTTGGGCGCTTTATCATGCACCAACTGCCGACGCCACTGATACCACGACCAGACCAGCTTAGGATCGCGCGCAAACGCGATAGGACTGGCTAGATCTTCGGCGCGAAACTTCTCCCATAAGCCGGTTTGCTTATCGCGAAAGGTTGGGATACCGCTTTCGGCTGAGATACCCGCACCAGTCAAAATACAAACGCGCTTGGCGGACTGCAATAATTGCGCCGCTTGTTCAACTTGTCCTATTAACTCCGCTGATAATTCTGCTACCATAACTGAACCCTCATTCTCTAGCGTTTACTCGTCTAAACTCAATTCAATAACGATGGATGTCTCCCTTTATGATAGACGGAATATGGTGGCTTGTCATACTCGTAAGTGTAGTCGTTGGACTATGGCTACTGGCCAAGGCGCGTGGTGCCAAAGCGGCGAATGGCGCCAGTACTAATGAGCTACCCAAGAACGACCCACTGCAAAAGACTGCAGCCTTAGTCAAAAGGATTTTTCCTGAGTATCAAGTCAGCCGCAAAGCCAAGCATCTACTCATCAGCCGTCAAGGTAAAAAAGTCGCGATGATTACTATTGATAAGAGTCTTGCTGCCGGTGCGCGCAGATTAGGTGAAGTGCCGATTATGAATTATCACCGCGTGCCTAGTCGCGATGTGTTGACGGCTCATTTAGCAGACGCAGAGTAGAGCAAGTCCAGTTTTAGCGATAACTCAACCTAGCTCTTTTTATAAGCTCCATAATTTACTTGCTTTACTAACTAATTATTAGTTATATTTTAATATTTCTATACAATGAAGATTAAATAAAATATATTAGAGTGACAGGGCGCCTTTGCTCTATATAAAGAGAGTTCTTTATGAGTACTATTCGCTTTTTCTCGTATTCGCTTGCAGTGTTTAGTTTGATTACTTTACTAGCTGCTATTCTTATTATCAGAGTCGTTTATTAAAAATAACGAAGTAACAAGACAAGCAATGCCTTGAGTAAAAACATATGAACACAGCAACAGTAAACCGATATATTTTGTATGATTAATAATAAGACTAAAAGCCTTTAAGATGGCTTTTTTTATGCCTATAAATCGTGCAGTCTTGAGCGCATCTGATGCGACTTGCAACGACGTTATACTTAGACGTTATGCTTAAATAATAAGCGCAGTTGTCTTATGTTTGCTGCTATTTTACAGCGATAGAATCTTGGTTTAAGTGATACTAGAGCTAGAGATTGCACTGAACTATAAGCGGAATGCTTAATAGTGATACGTATTAGAGGCTTATTGATAGTACTGAGGGATTTACTATAAAGAAAAGCGTCAGCCGTTAAGCCAAAAGCGCAATCTTAGGAAGGGCGAAATACGATGATTGGTGCGCTCGGCGGGAATCGAACCCACGACCCTCGGCTTCGGAAACCGATACTCTATCCAACTGAGCTACGAGCGCTTGTCTAAAAATAAAGACCGCTTAGTCTAACAAATAAAAGCAGCAAAGCCAACGATTGATGCGGCGCTTTATGCTTTTTTGCGAAAAAACAGTATAGTCAGTAAACAGGCATGGCAATTTACCCGCCTTTTCCCTTATAATGTTAGGGAGAATTCATACTGATAAATAATCACCGATGACAAGTGCGCCTGCATATAGAATAATCATGCCTGCTGCCCAACAGCGAACTCGAGAATTATCAAAGTTATGCTGTCATAAGGGTAAGGCGTCAGCTATTCAACGCCGCCACTTGTCTACGTAATAAGAGAACGTGACGAATGAGAAAAGTAGTGATGTTATCGGCAGCTGCCATTCTAGGAATCGCTAGTATCGCTGTGAGCCAAGCTGAAGAAATAGTGGATACGCCTGTAAGCGTCTCTGATGTAGAAGAAGCGCAGGAAGTGGTAGAAAACGCACCGCAAGTATTGGGTGATGACACCCAAGCAGCAGCTGATACCACCGAAGAAGTGGCTGAGGGTGATGCGGCAATGGCTGAGGACGACACGGCGGCTGACGAAACGGCGCAAGCGGCAGCGACCCCTGCTGTTGAAGAAGAGCCAATCCCTGAAGATACACCGCAAGTACAAAAGCTAATCGCGTTATACCCAAATCTCATTGCTCGTATTCAGCCTGTCGGCAACATCTGCTATGAAGGCGAGACTTGTAACGTTACGACTCGCGCTGCTACCCCTGCAGCAGGTGACGGCCCTCGTGATGGTGCAACGGTCTACAATGCCGTATGCCAGACTTGTCACGCATCTGGCCTATTAGGCTCGCCTATGTTAGGTGATGCTGGTGCTTGGGGACCGCGTATCGCCAAAGGTGAAGCGACTTTATATGATCATGCCATCAACGGCTTTAATGCTATGCCTGCTAAAGGTGGTGCTTCTATCCCTGACGAAGAAGTCGAAAACGCAGTGGATTATATGATTGCCGAAGCAAGTTAAGCTGCTGTAACGCTATTATATAAGTGATTCTTAACCAGTAACCAACTTACAATTAATCAGCAGTCGTTTTTTGAATGAGCGTCTATTTCATAAGTTGAGATAGGCGTTTTTTTAACGCGTAATATTGCAAGTTTGGCAATGATTAAATTTATTAATACTGTAGTTAAGACTTTCCCCTTAAAACTCAGTTGAAATACCTGTAGATTAGCCTCACTTAGACAGCTTGCAGCAATGATGATAAAGCAATCTTATAGAAATACAAAAACGTCATAAACCATTTATAGAATCAATAAAGAGGTCTTCATGTCTGAGGTACCAGCACTTGAGATTAAAAACTTGTCCAAGACTTATGATAATGGCTTTTCAGCTCTAAAAGGGGCCAATCTGACTGTGCCGCAAGGTGGGTTTTTTGCGTTGCTTGGGCCTAATGGTGCTGGCAAGTCGACGATGATTGGTATTATCAGCTCACTGTTTAAGCCAACGACCGGCAGTGTAGAGATCTTTGGCACCGATTTATTAGCCAATCCTTCAGTCGCTAAGCAGTACCTTGGCGTGGTGCCGCAAGAGTTTAATTTCAATATGTTTGAAAAAGTTGGCGATATCTTGATCACCCAAGCAGGCTACTTCGGTATACCAGCGAGCGAAGCTAAGCCGCGTGCCAAACGCTTGCTAACAGCTTTGGGATTATGGGATAAACGCGGTAGTAAAGCGCGTGAGCTCTCAGGGGGTATGAAGCGGCGTTTGATGATTGCTCGCGCGCTGATTCATAAGCCAAAGCTGTTAATTCTTGATGAGCCGACAGCGGGTGTCGATATTGAGCTGCGCCGCTCTATGTGGGAATTTATGCAGCAGATCAACGTTGAAGAAAACACCACGATTATTTTGACTACGCATTATCTAGAGGAAGCGGAACAGCTGTGTAAGCGTATCGCTATCTTAGATCATGGTGAAATACGCATTAACACTGAGATGAAAGACTTACTCGGGCAACTATCAGTTGAGACCTTTGTCTTAGACTTAACAAAACCGCTGACAGAGTCTTTGGTTATTGAGCAAGTCACTGATATTGCGCAGCCCGATGAGATGACTTTGGAGGTCACCTTAACCCAAGGCGAGACTCTGAACTGTGTGTTTGAGCAGTTAACAGAGCGCGATATTGATGTCGCCAGTATGCGTAATAAGTCGAACCGATTAGAAGAGCTATTTATGCGTTTGGTGGAGCAAAATATTCAGAGTGCAAATAGTATGAAGGAGGCAGGACTATGAGAGAGCCCGTCGTTGTAGATCCGAATGAGTCTATGTCTTGGAGCAAAAAATGGATCGCTTTTAAGACCATCTTATTAAAAGAGATCCGCCGCATCTTGCGTATTTGGCCGCAGACTCTATTACCTCCTGTCATCACTATGACTCTATACTTTATCATCTTTGGGCGCATGATTGGCGATCGAGTGGGCGAGATGGGCGGCGTGCCTTATATGCAGTTCATCGTCCCGGGCCTTATCATGATGGCGGTGATTACCAATAGCTATTCAAACGTCGTCTCAAGCTTTTTTAGTGCTAAGTTTACTGCCAGTATCGAAGAGCTACTGGTATCGCCGGTTTCTAAACATGCGATTCTGACGGGTTATGTCAGCGGCGGTATCTTTCGCGGGCTAGTGATTGCCTTTATTGTCTCTATCGTGGCGCTGTTCTTTACCGATTTGGGGATTGAGCATTTATTTGTCACTATCTTTACGGTACTTGGCACGTCTATCTTATTCTCGTTAGGCGGCTTTATTAACGCGGTATTTGCGCGCTCGTTCGATGATATCTCTATCATTCCAAGCTTTGTATTGACGCCATTGACCTTTTTGGGTGGGGTGTTTTATTCGATGGAAGATTTGTCGAGCTTTTGGCAAAACGTCTCGCTATTGAACCCGATTGTCTATATGGTCAACTCATTCCGTTACGGTATCTTGGGTTACTCTGACGTCAACGTTTGGTATTCGATGGCGGCTATTTTTGTCTTTTGCGTAGTGTTCTATGTCATCTCTTATCGCTTGCTCAGTGACGGCTCGCGGATTCGCTTGTAGCTTGAGTTACGATAGTTCGTTTTTAATTAGTCACGTTTAGGGCGTGTTGAACATTCGCAAATAGGCACTGCTGATCGCTAAAATTGTTCCAGACAAGGCACAAAGCGACGATAATGCAGATGCCTTAGCGAGATTTGTAACGCAGTATGGGGCAATTTTAGCATCAGACCCAACGATAAAAGCAGGGGACAGGACTCTTTTTTGCCGCTTCATCGTTAAAAATAAGCGCTTAGAATGACTAAACTTATTATTTTTAACATCGAATCGCCTAAAAAATAGTCGCTGTCAGTGCCATGGTCGAATGTTCAACACGCCCTAATAGCATAGACAAAAGGCAAGTTATGAGTATCCATGGCATTTTAGGCGAGCAAACCACCGACTATCCGACCAAGTACAGTCCTGAAACCCTGTATCCGATTGACCGTAGTATGGGGCGTGAAGCTATAGGCTGGCAATTTGATAAGCCCGGTATTGCTAAACTTAGCATCGGTATGGACTGGTGGCACGCGTTTGAGGTCTCTTGGCTAAACACGCAAGGTATCTCGCAAGTCGCGATGGCGCGTTTTAGTATCCCTGCGACGTCGCTTTTTATCGTCGAGTCCAAATCGCTGAAGCTTTATCTGAATAGTATTAATTTTACTGAGTTTGCCAGTTGGGACGAGGTTAAGACAATACTAAGCAAAGATTTATCTAACTGCGTGCAAGATGAAGTCAAAGTTGAATTATTTGATTTAAATAATACAGATTCAGAGCTACTCATTACTCAGCCGAAGGGCGTATGTATCGATGATGCGCTAGCGGATAGTGATGAAAAAATAGCTCTGACTTCGCATCCTGATGCTTCATTATTAAAAGCTAAAACGCAACAATCAAGTCGTGACAGTAGTCAGCCGTTCAGCTTTTATTCCAATCTACTGCGTAGTAATTGTCCGGTGACCAATCAGCCCGATTGGGGAACGCTAGCAGTAGAGGTGAGTAGCGCTATCGAAGTTGATGACGCGAGGATGCTGCGCTATATCTTAAGTTTTCGTCAGCATAATGGTTTTCATGAGCAGTGTGTCGAGCAGATATTCGCTGATTTAAGTGAGTTCTATCAGCCTACAAAGCTGATGGTCAGAGCTTGGTACACGCGCCGCGGCGGTATCGATATTAACCCTTGCCGTGTCAGTGATATCTCACTATTGCCGAAGCCAAGTCGTTTGATTCGCCAGTAGCGCGTGTCATTGAATAGGCCGCAAAAAAAATAGCCTAGCTCATTTAATGAGCTAGGCTATTTTTTATATTGAAGCGTATTAACCAACGACCTTTGCCAATACTTCCTCGCGGCTTAGCATTTGCTTCTCACTATCGCGGCGATCGACATACTCATACTTATCTTCAGCCAAGTTGCGATCGGAGACCACAATGCGATGCGGAATACCAACCAGTTCAAGATCAGCAAACTTAACGCCTGGGCGCTCATTACGATCATCGAGTAGGACATTGACGCCTTTCGCTTTTAGCTCTTCATAAAGCGCAGTTGCCGTCTCCATCACCGTGTCTTCTTTGGATTTCATTGGTACGATAGCGACTTCAAATGGCGCTAAGGAGTCATTAACATCTGGCGTCTGTGGCCACATGATGCCGTTCTCGTCGTTATTTTGCTCGATAGCAGCGGCGATAATACGGCTCACGCCAATACCGTAGCAGCCCATCATGAGCGTCACAGGCTTGCCATCTTCGCCAGAGACAGTAGCATTCATCGCTTGAGAGTACTTATCGCCCAACTGGAAGATATGACCGACTTCGATACCGCGCTTGATTTTTAGCGTGCCTTTACCATCAGGAGAAGGGTCGCCTTCTTGTACGTTGCGCACATCGACGATGCGGGTGATACGGGTGTCACGCACCCAGTTCATACCGATAGTGTGTTTATTAACGACATTAGCGCCGGCCACAAAGTCGGATAAAGTGGCCGCTGAGCGATCGACAAACACAGGCATATCTAGGTCAACGCCGATATAGCCTTTATGCAGCCCCGCCGCTTTTAGTTCTGCATCAGAGGCAAGTGTTAGTGGCACATTGGCTTCTTCGATTTTCTCTGCTTTGATGGTATTGAGCTGATGATCGCCGCGCAAAACTATGGCGATTAGCTGCGGCGTATCGTCTTCTTTATGACCATGGACGATCAAAGTCTTTACCGTATTCGCCAGCGGGATATCTAAATGTTCAGCAACCATCTTACAAGAGGTCATACCTTCGGTGAGCACATCTTCGCGCGCCTGCTTTGGCGGCTGGCGCTCAGCCATATTAAAGGATAAAGATTCGGCAAGCTCAACATTCGCCGCGTAATCAGAGGAGTCAGAGAAGGCGATATCGTCTTCGCCGCTGTCCGCCAATACATGAAACTCATGCGAGGCAAAGCCGCCGATAGAGCCGGTATCTGCTTGTACGGCACGAAAATCTAGACCCAAACGAGTAAAGATACGCGTGTAAGCGTCGTACATATCCCGGTAAGTCTTGGCAAGCGAGGCTTGATCGACATGGAACGAGTAGGCGTCTTTCATAGTAAATTCACGCGCGCGCATCACCCCGAAGCGAGGACGAATCTCATCACGGAATTTGCCTTGAATTTGAAAGAAAGTAATCGGTAGCTGCTTATAGCTACGTAGCTCGCTTTGAGCTAAAGTAGTGATGACCTCTTCGTGGGTGGGCCCAAGTACAAAGTCGCGATCATGGCGATCTTTGAAACGTAGCAGCTCAGGACCATAGTCCTCAAACCGGCCAGTAGTTTGCCATAGCTCAGCGGGCTGAGTCATTGGCATAAGCACTTCTTGTGCGCCGATATTTTGCATCTCCTCACGGACGATACGTTCCACCTTTTGTAAGACGCGTAGTCCTAAAGGCAACCAAATATAGAGTCCAGAAGCGATTTTACGAATAAGACCGGCACGCACCATCAACTGGCTGGAGGCGATATCGGCATCACTTGGGGTCTCTTTTAGCGTGGCGAACAAGAACTGACTGGCTTTCATAAATAAAGCGTAACCTTATCTTCAATCATACAATAAATAAAAAAGACGCTAAACGTAAGGCTAAAATTTTATGCCAGCGCTAGCTTGCCTTGGTAAGAAGTCGCTGAAACGAGTCGATTAACGCTCTTTATAATAGAGCTTTTATAATGCTTCAGCGTAACCTGTCTATGTTAGGTAAAGTTAGGCTCAGACGCAATGACTTTTTGTCATTTCCATCCTAGCAAGCCTTTATTATTAACACAAAGCGAATGATTAAAAGATAACTCACTTAAGGTTTGTGTTGACAATAAGTAGCGACGCCTTGAAGTTAGGTGCTTTGATAGCATTTAAGTAGCAGTATTTATTTAAGCTTATGATTTTAAGATAAATATTCTGCACTGAATTTTTTAAGCTGCACACAACAAATAACGCATAAAAAGGTAGCCGCTATGAGTACTCCTGAGCAACCCGTTTCTGATCCTAATAATAGGCTTGTCAAAGAGCGTAAGGCTAAGCCAAAAATTGCTAAGATGTCGTGGCTACTACTCTTTGTGGGTCTAGCGGCGTTAGCTTTTGCGATTTATATCATGCAAAACAGTGCTGAGGAAGAGCCTGTTGAGACGATTACTAGAGAAGGCGTTGTCACCCAAATTCAGCAGCTTAATCGTCTGCAAACGGTGGCTTTTAGTGTCGATACCATTATTACTAGTGAGCGCGAGGGCAGCTGGGCAAAGCTGTGGCAAGATGAGCAAAAGGCACTATTCATTGCTAAAGGACGCGTGCAAGCAGGTATCGATCTGAGCGCCTTGACGCCTGAGATGGTACAAGTGGTGCAGCCTACTAATGAGCAGCTCGAAGCCGCGGATAACTCGACTACGCCATCATCGATCATGCCAAAGATTAATATCACTATACCGCCCTCAGAGGTGTTTGCCGTATATCTTGATGATATCGAGATATACGACTGGCAAACGGGCGCGTTTGGGATGATGCAAGTTGATCCGGCGATATTGGCACAAGCGCAAAGTATGGCCAAAAAAGAAGTGCTTGAGCGTGCCTGCCGCGGTGATGTGATGACCATGGCACTGAGCAACGCGCAAACACAATTGCAGCAGCTATTTGCGATGACAGGAGCGGTAGTTACTGTTACCACGCAAGGCGCGGGCGCTTGTCGCATGCCGGCGAGTACCGCGAGTTAACTTGGTCAAATTAACTGATTCAAATTAACTTAGTCAAACTAGATAAGTTCTAAGTGTTTAGCTTAATATAAAAAAGCGCTCAGTTACCGATAATTGAGCGCTTTTTTATGGCAACTTTCAGAGGTATGCTTTTCGTATAAATACTGAGCTATGCTTTATTTTTTAAACTCAGCAATAGCCAGTTTGCGCACTTCTTTATGCTCAACCATAGGCACAGGGTAGTCTATATCTGCAAACTCGCCGCCTTTTTTTAGTGCCTTACGCATTGTGTCCTCAGAGTGCAACGTGCTAACAGGGACGTCTTTGAGCTCTGGCAGCCAAGTCTTGATAAACTCGCCCTTAGCATCATGGCTTTTGCCTTGGCTAAAGGGGTTCATAATGCGGAAATACGGCGCAGAATCCGTACCCGTAGAAGCGCTCCATTGCCAGCCACCATTATTAGAAGCAAAGTCACCATCGATCAGCTGCTGCATAAAGTAGCGCTCGCCCCAGCGCCAATCGATGAGCAAGTCTTTGGTCAAAAACATTGCCGTCACCATGCGTAAGCGATTATGCATAAAGCCTGTGGCATTCAGACAACGCATCGCGGCATCAACTAACGGCACACCTGTTTTGCCTGCGCACCAAGCGGCAAAGTCATCTTTATCATATGACCAATTGACCTTATTATCGGCGTCTTCTTTATAAGCTTTATGCTCGATGAGTTTGGGTTTATCGACTAACACATGACGATAAAAGTCGCGCCAAGCCAGCTCGCTTATCCAGCGATTGATGTCCTCATTATCGCTATCATTACCGTGCAGTTTTTCTTGCGCTTGCGCTGCTTGCAGGTAACATAGCCTTGGACTGATAGCGCCAATCGTTAAGTAGGCCGACAGGTGACTCGTACCTTGCAAAATAGGCTTGTCACGACTGACATCATAATCTTCGATATCCTCAGCGACAAACTCCTTTAAACGCTGTATAGCGGCGTCTTCACCAGCCGGATAATCCTCGCGTGCTTGCTTAAGCTGCGCAGGCTTATCGGTGAATTTTTTCTCGTCGTACTCTAAAGGTTTTTGATAGTCAGCGACTATTTTGTGCGCAAGCTTTTCTATACTGGCGCTAGTATTGGCATTGTCTGTGGCAGACTTTAGTGCCATAGATTTTATGCGAGCTTTGGTTTTATTATTAGCAGTCACTTTTGTAGCTTCATGAGCGCTAAGCGAACCTGCCTCCAACGTATCGCGCCATTTACGATAAAATGGGGTAAAGACTTTGTACATGCTATCGCCGTCATTAGTGGTGATGCTCAGCGGCGGCAATATACACTGGTCATGATGGCGGATAAACTCGATGTCATCATTAGCAAGCTGCTTTGTCAACTTTTCATCGCGATCGATTTCATTGCCTTCGTACTCGTGATTGGCCATAACGGTAGTAATTTTTTGCTCTGCACATAGCTCAGTGATAGCTTCTATAGACTTATCAAAATCGGCACATAGATAGACGTTTAAAGCGATATTTAACTGATCTTCTAGCTTTTGCGCTAGTATCGGCAGAGTACGCGCGATATGATCGACTTGTACGAGCGAGTCATCATGCTCAAGCCATTGCTCAGGAGTGATAAAGTAGACGGCGGTAACAGGCGCTTCACTGGCATTAGCCTGTTCACAAATAGCGGCCAAAGCGGTATTGTCATGTATACGCAAGTCACGACGAAACCACATTAGATAATGGGGCGAATGTGCATTATTATCCGGCTTTTTTTTACTATCGTTATCTTTACTGCTGCTAGTTGCCGCTGTCTTTTTAGACATTGAAAAGTCCTTATGGTAATCATAAACAAAACTATGAATAAAAGTATGCTAGGATAAGTTTTTGGATGCAATTGATTTGGCTTTGAGTTAACAAATCACCCTCATTTCTAGAGCTGGGCGCCTCTATTAATCGCTAATTTATGAACAGCCACTTTATTAAGACAACTTCAAGTTTACTTGGCTAAGGTCAAAATATGCAGGTAAAATTTTGCGGATTCACTCAGCTTGCTGATATTGAGGCAGCTATCCAGCTAGGGGTCGATGCGGTAGGCTTAGTGTTTTATCCGCCAAGTCCGCGTGCGGTGACCATAGCGCAAGCGCAGCAATTGACTACCGGAGTACCAGCCTTTACTAGCGTCGTCGCCTTAGTGGTCAATGTGGATAAAGACGAGCTTATGGAGTTAGCCGATAAAGTCGCTTTTGATATTATCCAGTTTCATGGCGATGAGAGTCCTGAGCAATGTCAGCAACTGGCTAATAGCGTGCATAAACGCTGGATAAAGGCGCTACGTATCAATAGCGAACAAGACACGCTAGCGAGCGTCCAAGCTACAATTAACGATTTTGCTAGCGCTGGTGCAAGTAGTATTTTACTTGATGCTTATAATCCGCAGAAATATGGCGGTACGGGCGATCAGTTCGATTGGGATTTGATCCCAACAGACAGTGCGCTGCCTATTATATTGGCAGGCGGGCTTGATGCTGATAATGTCGCTGCAACTTTAGATCTGCCTATCCATGCGCTCTACGCGCTCGATGTGAGCGGCGGTATTGAGTCCGCGAAAGGTAAAAAAGATGAAGACAAAATGCGCGGCTTTATGAAAGCGGTCAAACGAGATCGATGGCAATGATCGGCGAAGAGATTGACTATGGCCGAGATCAAGGCAAAGAGTTTTATCGATTTATTTATAAGCCCTATATTGTTTTAATTGTTTGGCCTTTAATTTATAAGCATTTTTAACCTATATGTTATCTACAGGATATTTTGATGAGTACTACAACCGAAAATAATTCAGCACAAACGATCAATACTTTTACCAATCCAAAAGACGTCGCTGATTTCAATCAATACCCTGATCCTCGTGGTCATTTTGGCGTGCATGGCGGCCGCTTTGTGTCTGAGACTTTGATGGCAGCGCTAGAAGAGCTTGAGACGCTATACACCAAAGTCAAAGCTGATCCGGCCTTTTGGGAGGAGTATCATAACGATTTGGTCAATTACGTCGGTCGCCCAACGCCGCTGTATCATGCCAAGCGTTTAAGCGATGAAATCGGCGGCGCGCAAATTTACTTTAAGCGTGAAGATCTCAATCATACCGGCGCGCACAAGGTCAATAATACTATCGGGCAGGCGCTACTCGCCAAAATGTGCGGCAAAAAACGCATTATCGCGGAGACAGGAGCGGGTCAGCACGGCGTGGCAACCGCGACTATCGCCGCACGTTTGGGCTTAGAGTGCATCGTCTATATGGGCGCAGACGACGTCGAACGACAAAAGATGAACGTCTACCGTATGCGTCTCTTAGGCACGACTGTCGTGCCAGTGACTTCAGGGTCGCGCACCTTAAAAGATGCAATGAACGAAGCCATGCGCGATTGGGTCACCAATGTCGATACGACTTATTATATTATCGGTACGGTCGCAGGCCCGCATCCTTATCCGCTACTGGTGCGTGATTTTCAAGCGATCATCGGTAAAGAGACGCGTGTACAGCACTTGCAACAAACAGGTAAGTTACCTGACGCACTAGTCGCTTGTGTTGGCGGCGGCTCGAATGCTATTGGTCTGTTTTTTGACTTTTTAAACGATACCGATGTGAAGATGTATGGTGTCGAAGCTACAGGCGATGGTATCGAAAGTGGTCGTCATTCAGCGCCACTAGCGGCGGGCCGTATCGGCGTGTTGCATGGTAATCGTACGTATCTAATGGCAGATGATGATGGTCAGATTCAAGAAACGCATTCGATCTCGGCAGGTCTTGATTATCCAGGTGTTGGTCCTGAGCATAGTTTCCTAAAAGACATGAACCGGGTTGAATATGTTGGCTGTACCGACAAAGAGGCGTTAGAGGGCTTTCATAAAGTGACGCGTAAAGAAGGTATTATTCCAGCTTTAGAAACGTCTCATGCTTGCGCTTATGCATTAAAACTGGCCAAAACCATGACACCTGAGCAGACTATCGTGGTGAATATGTCAGGTCGCGGCGATAAAGATTTGCATTCAGTGATGAAGGCGGAAGGGATTGAGCTGTAGCATTCAATAATATGATTAACAGAGGCTAATAATAGCCTCTTGTTTTTATTAAATAATAACTAGAGAAAATTATGACCCGAATTGAAAGCACCTTTGAAACTTTAAAATCACAGAACAAAAAAGCGCTGATTCCGTACGTGATGGCAGGCGATCCTAATCCTGCAACCACTGTCGGTCTATTGCACGATTTAGTGAAGCACGGCGCAGATATGATTGAAGTCGGTTTACCGTTTTCAGATCCTATGGCCGATGGCCCAACCGTAGCTTTAGCAGGCGAGCGCGCGTTGGCGGCAGGTACTAGCACTCGTGATGCGCTAAATATGGTAAGCGAGTTTCGTAAGCAAGATACACAGACGCCTATTATCCTGATGGGCTATCTTAACCCTGTGGAAATCATTGGCTATGATAACTTTGTGCAGCTGTGTGAACAGGCAGGGGTTGATGGTCTCTTGATGGTGGACCTGCCGCCAGCTGAGGCGGGCAGCTTTACTCAGCATCTATCCGAGCATTCGATGAATGAGATTTTCTTATTATCGCCTACGACTTTACCTGAGCGCCGTGAGCAAGTCTTGACCCATTGTGGCGGTTATATTTATTACGTGTCACTCAAAGGCGTTACCGGATCTGCTACGCTCGATACTGATGATGTCGCGCAGCAAGTACAAGCGATTAAGGCAGAGACGGATTTGCCAGTTTGTGTTGGTTTTGGTATTCGTGATGGTGCGTCTGCCAAAGCCATTGGCGAGCACGCCGATGGGGTCATTGTGGGGAGTGCCTTAGTGCAGAACTTTGCTGATATCGATGCCAACGATAGCAAGGCGGTAGCGGAAGCACAGCAGCGTATTATGACTAAAATGAATGAGCTAAGAGACGCTTTAGATAGTTTGTAATATTATCGTCAGTGCGGGTTTTATATACTATTACTCCAGTAAACTATCGAGAAAAGCCGTTAATAGCAATATGTTGAATGGCTTTGCTAATTTTAGTTTACGTGTGTAAACTAAGACCATATCTGCAATGATGCATGAGCAATCATTCATAATACTATAAACGGTTATGCGCAAACGTGCCGGATAACCTTTTGATAATGGCGAATAATATGACTGAAACTATAGAAAAAACTGAGATGTCAGAGGACAGTGTCAAAATCAGTACCAAAACCAGTACCGATACGGCAGGCCAATCGTGGTTTAATCGTCCCGTACCGGGCGTTAAGCAGCAGCTCACGCCGCAACTGACTGCAGTTGAGACTGAGCCTTCAACTAAGTGCCCGAACTGCCTGTCGATGATCACCAATACGGCGCTTATCTTTAACTGTTATGTTTGTCCGCACTGCGATCATCATCTGGCGATGACTGCTCGTGAGCGCTTGCAATGGTTTTTGGAGCAAGTCGATGGCGAGATTGGGCAGGAGTTTATCGCAAAAGACCCGTTAGGCTTCGTCGATAGCAAACCTTATCCTGAGCGTATGACGCAAGCCCAGACTAAGACGGGCGAGAGCGAAGCGCTGATTGTGCTATATGGCAAGCTACGCAATCTTGAAGTCGTGGCCTGTGCTTTTGACTTTCAATTTATGGGCGGCTCGATGGGCTCAGTGGTTGGCGATCGATTTGTACAAGCGGCGGAGAAGTCCTTAGCAGAGCGTAAACCGTTAGTTTGTTTTGCTGCTTCTGGTGGTGCGCGTATGCAAGAAGGGTTACTGTCCTTGATGCAGATGGCGCGTACCGCAGCTGCGGTTGAGCGTCTGCGTTTGGCAGGTATTCCTTATATCGTGGTGTTGACCAATCCCGTTTACGGCGGCGTGACGGCATCGCTTGCCATGCTTGGTGATATCCATTTAGCCGAACCAAAAGCGATGATAGGCTTTGCCGGCAAGCGCGTCATTGAGCAAACCGTACGCGAGACCTTAGAAGAGCCTTTCCAGCGCGCTGAGTTTTTATTAGAGCACGGCGTTGTCGATGAAGTGGTGCATCGTCATCAAATGATAGATACCATTTATCGCCTGCTTGCTAAGCTTTGTCATCAGCCAAACGTGGATGCTTAGCTCTGCGTTTAAGCTGTTTTTAAAGTACACTTAGCACACTTTTAATAGCATTTATCGTGAAGAGCGGTAAGTGCTATTTTTTGGTTTTGACTTGTCATTTTGAATTGGGGTTTTGATTGAATTTGCTATACACTTTGAGGCAAACATAATGACGATTTATAGCTTTTTTTACGCCCATTTTTGATATAGGTTATTTATGGACTCTTCTTCTTTGACTTCGCAGGCGCATAAGCCGACTAAAGACTCTAGCCTGACGGAATGGCTAGATTATATGCAGCAAATCCACGTCTCAGCGATAGATATGGGGCTCTCCAGAGTGCTGCCGGTCGCTGAGCGTTTAGGAGTCGTCCAGTCGGCCAAAGAAAATACCTACGTTTTTACGGTAGCAGGCACCAATGGTAAGGGCTCCACGACTGCGATGATCAGTGAGCTGTGTCAAGCTGCGGGATATAAAACCGCGCTGTATCAGTCGCCGCACTTAATTGAGTTCAATGAGCGCGTACGTATTAATGGCCAGATGGTTAGTGATAAGACTTTGATAGCGGCTTTTGAGCAAGTTGAGGCCGCAAGGCTGCAATGCGGATTAACCTTATCCTTTTTTGAGATGACGACTTTAGCCGCGCTTTTGATATTTGCGAACGCAGACTGCGAGGTTTGGGTGCTAGAAGTTGGCTTAGGCGGGCGCTTAGATGTGGTCAATATCATCGATCCTGATCTGGCAGTGATTACCAATATCGGTATCGATCACGTGGATTGGCTCGGAGACAACCTTGAAGATATCGGCCGTGAAAAGGCGGGTATTTTACGTGAAGGTATTCCCCTGATTTACGGCGCTACTGAAATGCCCGCCAGCGTTGCAGAACTTGTTGAGCAGCATAATGTCACTTGCTATCAAGTGGGACAGGATTTTTATTACCGTGAAGTTAAGAGTAGTAGCGAAGATAAGATAAATACTAAGCTTAATAATGAGCTTAATACTAATGCTAAGCCCACTTGGCAATATAGTAATGCGGCAGTGACACTACAATTACCGCGGCCAAAACTGTCACTGACCAATACTGCTAATGCGGTATCAGCCGTGCTAGCCAGTCCTCTCGATATCGGCATTGACGCTATCAAGCAAGCCTTGGGTAGCGTTCAGCTAGCAGGGCGTTTTGATTATCGGCAGCTGGCTGATCGCCATTGGCTATTCGATGTCGCCCATAACGAGCATGGCGTTGATTTTATGCTCGCACAGTTAGCAGCGCTTTGGCAGCAGCACAAGCAACTGGCCGGTAATAAAACTGCGACGATTAAGGTAGTGTTTTCTATGCTCGCAGATAAGGATATCGAGCTGGTTGTTCAGCGTTTAACGCAAGCTGATTTGCCGATGTCTGAGTGGTTTATCGCTGAGATAGATTATCCAAGAGCAGCGAGCGTTGAGCAATTAGTAGCCGCGATGAGCGCTTATATTCCTCAAGAGCGCATCCATACTTTTGAGAGTTTACAGCAGGCGGCGCAAGCGGCTATTTTGGCGAGTCAGCCACACGATCTCCTGCTAGTTTGCGGCTCTTTTCATACCATTGGCGAGACGCTTTTAGCTTTGACCCTAGAGCCAACATAACGCTAGGATAGAGCTGCTCATCAAACTAACATGGTCAAGCTAAAAACCTTAAGCTCAGCCGATAAGTAGTTTGATTTAGCTTTTGTTAGGTAACGCAGTTTGCATCGTCTGTTGAAGTATCCTGTTAGCAGACAATACGAAAAAATTGTTTTATAATCAAAGCGCTTTATTATGATAATAAAAGGCTTTATAAATGAATGAGTGCTATTTTTTCGTAAAAATAGTACTCATTTATCAAATAAGTTTGCAGTATAAGCAGTGCGTATAAAGCTTTGAGGGTATAAAGTGATCATTGTTACCAACTGAGGAAATGAAACGGATGAATTTTTCTAGACAAGCCTTATTGGGCATCGGCATGATTATTGGCGGTAGCGTGATGCTATATGCCATGGTGCAACAGATTGGAACCAATGATAATACCGTTGCGGCCCCAGCTATCGTTGAGACTAGCGCTGAAGAGCAACAGGACGTGACCCCGTTGACCACAGATATCGAAACTGAAAAAAAGCTATTGGCTCAAAAACAAAAAGAGCGTGCCCTGCGGGTAGCGGAACAAGAAAAGCGTGCCGAGCAGTTTTTGGCTGAGCAAGAGTCTGCAGAGGCCAAAGCACTCGCTAAAGCACGCGCAGAAAACCAACGCTATATCGATAATGCCACGCCCAAAGCTGATGAAGAAGAGGCGATACAAGAAACGCCCACCACATCAGACAACCCTGCAGTACAGACGCAGCAAGATACCGTGACAGTGACACCTACTAGTACGAGCGCAAACGCTGTAAGTAACGAAAGTCGCATTGAAGAAGAAAAGCGCCGCGCCGCTGAAGCAAAAAGAGCAGCTGAGCAAGAGCAGCAGCGCGCTGCTCAACAAAAGGCAGAAGCTGAGGCCCGAGAAAAAGCGGCAGCCAAAGAACAAGCCGAACGCAAAGCTGCCGAGCAAAGAGCGGCAGAACAAAAGGCCGCTGAACAAAGAGCCGCTGAAAACAAGGCAGCTGAGCAAAAAGCGCAAGCGGCTAAATCCGAGCCACCAAGCTCGCCAAGCGAATACAAAGTCAAGTCCGGTGATGGCTTAATCAAGCTAGCACGTCAGTACAATGTGCCCGTTGAAGCCTTAGCCCAAGCCAATAACACCTCACCATCTGCTACCTTACAATTAGGGCAGACGATTACCATTCCTTCGCGTAAACAGATTCAGCGCTTAGAGCGTGAAGCGGCAGAAGCAGAGCGTAAGCGCGAACAAGAAAAAGCGCAAGCACAAGCAAAGCGTGATGCGCAGCAGCGCTTGGTAGAGGCTCGTAGAGAAGCGAAACAAACCGATGCTAAGGGCAGCTTTGGCGTACAAGTCTCGTTAGCTAGCGATCAAGCCGGTGCCGATAGAGTCGCCAAAAAATTCAAAGATGCAGGCTATCAAGTGACAACGAGTAAGACCAGTCGCGGTGTCCGCGTCGTCGTTGGTCCTGAGCGCGGTAAAGTGGCCGCATTAGCGCTAAAAGATAAGATTAACAACGACCCCAAAGTGGATACTAGCGGTGCTTGGGTCAAATATTGGTAAACACTTACTTTCTTATGAGTATCTATCTTTAGCTCGAAACCATCTATAGCGCAAAACTTTAGCTTAAAACACGACATATATTGTCGTGTTTTTTATTTTATAGATTGCTGATTGAGTTAAGCTTGTATACGATAGCGGCTGCTTTTTTATTTCCTACTGTATGACTTATCAGCCTACAAAGGCTGGGCGGTCGCCTCAAATTTATAAGGTAAACCTATGTCACTTGGCATTGTATTTCTGCTCGCAGCTATCGGCTTTTTGACTCTGATAGTGGTGATAAAGCATCAGTCGAATTCAAAAAGAGAAGAGCCGGCTCCTGCACCGGTACGTGGTGACGATTTGGCGATTTGGCCTTTTGCGCCGATGCCTATTATGACCGATACCGAAGTCATCTTTTTTAATAAGCTCAAAAATGCCCTCCCTGAATATCATATCTTCGTCCAAGTTCAGTTGTCCCGCATTATCGAAGCCAACTCTGAGGAGGCCAGCGAGCGCAGCTTTTGGTTTAATCGTATCTGCCGGCAAAGCGTCGATTATGTGATTACCGATATCGACGCACAAACCACTTTAGTCGCCATCGAACTGGATGACTGGACTCATAGCAGTAAATCGCGGCAAAAGGCCGACGATAAAAAAGACAAAGCACTAGCCAGTGCCGGTATCGCTATCGTCCGCTTTCATGCTGAGCGTATGCCGAGCGCCGATATGCTTAGATACGAGATTATGCAGGTCATTGAGAACTATTGAAACAAGGCTCCACCTTAGAGTTTATTCTCACTACTAGCGCTCACATAAGGGTAAATCACCAGTGGGCGCTCTTCTATAAAGTATAACCCCGCTTTAGGTGGCTGTCCCATTGATCCTAGTGGCAGACCAGATAACGACTGATGCTCGTCATAAAAGTCGCGCTTGGTGAACCACTCAATATAATGGGCTTGGCGTAGCGAGCTTTTATCGAGATCAGCAAGAGTAGTTTCATCGTTTATATCGCACCATTCATGCATAGGAAATGTCGGCTCTAGCCAGTCAGGATAAGTAAAATCAGTATAATGAACAGGCAAAAAGAAGCGACCTTTGATCACTCCATAACGTTTATCAATCTTGACGCGCCCATGATCCTCAGTATCTACCCAAACGCTGCGAAACTGCTTATTTTGCATATAAGTCATTTTGCGCTGAAGGTTATCGTTTGAATTAATGCCAACCCAGTCTTGCGGTGCGAATGGCTGCGAGCCCATAAAGAACTTAATCGCTAACTCCCAATGCTCCGTCTGCTGCTGAACATGATTATAAAGAATTAAATCAAGCTCACCTACCGTTTGCTTATCATTATACAATTGAATATTACTGGCTAAGGTCTCAAACGCGTGCAGCTCATGCGCAAACCCATCCTGTAACCAAAACGACAATAAGCCTTCAAAGTGAAAGCCTAAGCGATTCGGACTAGGCCGCGATAATAGATAACGCGTCAAATCTTGATAAGCGTTAGTGTTATCAAGCTGCTCTAAGCGCTGCTGGTACGCTTGAAACTGCGCTAGCCAAAACTCACTATTATGAACCGCGATGGGATGAGTAATTTGATCTGGCGAGAAGTCGATCCAGTGAGTTAAGATGTTAGGGCAAGCAAGTACATACGCCAAATCACGCACATAAGGGCGACGATAAGCTTCCCATGGTGGACGACCGCTAGACATAGTGTTATTCGGTGAGAGTTGAGCAATAGGCTCGGACATAGCATAAACTTGAATAGTTGATGACCTATTTAAGCTAACCGCTTGACGATTAAAAGTCTATAGGCAGTTGGCCTATAATTGGTTGTAATGATACAAGATCTACATTATCTATAATTCCATAAACAGTATCCTGTTAAAACAGTCCAATAAGTGACGGCCTAATAAATCACGGTCTAATAAATCATAGGAATAAAATATGAAATACCTGCTACAGATGGATTTCCCTTATACGGGTCCTTTTGGTGATGAGTTCTATGAGCAAATGAAAGAGCTTGCAGAGGACATTGCTACGGAAAAAGGCTTAGTCTATAAGTTATGGACAGAGAATAAAGACACGCAGGAGGCGGGCGGTATTTATGTCTTTGACCATTTAGATGATGCTAATAGATATCAAACCAAGCACACTGAACGCTTAGAGTCATTTGGCTTCAGCGGTATTCGCGCGAAGACTTTTATAATTAATGAGGAATTAAGCGCTATTACTAAGGCGTCCGTTTAATAGCTGCATAAAAAAAAGCCAACCATTGCAAGCAATGATTGGCTTTTCTTTTTACTACTATGTTTGGTCGGAACGGCAGGATTTGAACCTGCGACCACTACACCCCCAGTGTAGTGCGCTACCAGACTGCGCTACGCCCCGAATGACTGCTATTCTACCCAAATTTCTTTAGATTGCAAGAGCTAATTGTTACGGCCCTTTATCACCTTTTAATTGCACTTATAACAGCCATTGCCCTCTTACTGACGCTCTAGCCAAGCAGCTCTTTTAAGATCTGATTGACTTGCTGAGGGTTAGCACTACCGCGGCTGGCTTTCATTACTTGCCCGACCAGACCGTTAAAGGCTTTCTCTTTACCGCCTTTATACTCATCGACCATGGTTTGATTGTTGGCGATCACCTCTTCGACCATCGCTTTAATCGCGCCGGTGTCAGTTTCTTGCTTGAGGCCTTTATCTTTGATGATAATATCTGCGGCATCATCGCCGTCGCCACCTTCACGTGCGTATAAAGCGCTAAAGACTTTCTTAGCCAGTTTACCAGATAGAGTATCATCAAACAGTCTGGCAAGCAGTCCTGCTAGCTGTTTAGCGCTGATAGGAGAGTCGGTGATGTCCGTGTCATCCTTATTGAGCGCGCCGAGCAGATCGCCCATGACCCAGTTTGCGGCAGTCTTAGCATTGTCTTGCCCAACCTCAGCAACGACGTCTTCGAAGTAGTCGGCAATCGCACGGCTACCAGTTAGGATACGCGCATCGTATTCTGATAGCTCAAGCTCATTCTCGAAACGCTCACGGCGACGAGCAGGCAGCTCAGGCATCGCCGCTTTTATTGCATCAATGGTGGCTTGCTCGATACGTACAGGTAGCAAGTCAGGATCAGGGAAGTAGCGATAGTCGTTGGCGTCTTCTTTGGTACGCATGACGCGGGTTTCATCTTTTTCAAGATCATAGAGCATCGTCGCTTGCACGACTTTACCACCGTCCTCGATAATATCGATTTGACGTTCGATCTCGCGAGCGATAGCGCGTTCGATTGAACGAAATGAGTTTAGATTTTTTAGCTCAGTACGAGTGCCAAGCTCACCGCCTGGCTGACGCACAGAGACGTTACAATCGCAGCGGAACGAGCCTTCTGCCATGACCGCATCCGAGATACCAAGCCAAGTCACGAGTTGATGGATGGCTTTGATATAAGCCAAAGCTTCGGCCGCTGAGCGCATATCTGGCTCAGAGACGATCTCGATGAGCGGCGTGCCAGCACGGTTCAGATCGACACCCGTCATCCCATCGATTGCATCGTGGACAGACTTGCCAGCATCCTCTTCTAAATGCGCGCGAGTGATACCCATACGTTTATGATATTCATTCTTTTCGCCTTCATTAACCACGACATCGATATAGCCTTTGCCGACGATAGGGTTTGCCATTTGCGTGATTTGATAGCCTTTAGGCAAGTCAGGATAAAAGTAGTTTTTACGATCAAATGTATTAAATAGTCCTAATTCGGCATCGACGCCGATACCGAACTTTAAGGCGCGGTCGACAACACCTGTATTTAAAACAGGTAATACACCAGGGAGACCTAGATCAACGATACTCGCCTGAGTGTTTGGCTCATTACCAAAGTCGGTAGGGGCGCTTGAGAATATTTTACTGTCGGTATTGAGCTGACAGTGAATCTCAATACCGATGACGACTTCATAGCCGTCGACGAGCAGCTCTTTACGAGTTGCAAATTCTGTCATTTCCATCATAAAATCCTATCGAAAAATTAAATAAAACAGGGGTATGCTAAAAGTCTTCTAGGCTCATAGTCGCGAGCGATGATAATAGTATTCGTGCCCATTTATCGTCTTATCGTAGTTCATTAGCCCGCTACCGCCGAATGTGTTGTGCTATTGGCTCGCTTTCAGACTTTAATAGCTGTTCATCAGTTGGGTATAAGTATCTGAGAAAACCTCACTATCGCCGCCGCTTTGATAATAAGCGGGGATAATGTAGCTGACCAAGATCTTAAAATCGCCTTGCAAATACAGATCACTTACCAAAGGCTCAGCCTGCTTTGCATTCCTTTCTTCAAAACCGTAAGGAGCAATCGTCTCTTCAAACTTGCTATAGAAAGTCTTGAAAAAGCTTGGACTATCTTCAAAGTTTTTATCAAAAAACGCCTCTAACTCTTTTAGCTTAGCCTGCAAGCCAGCTGCTTGGTCATTATCTAAGCCGTAATCTTGTTTCAACATATCGATAACAGTCATCTTATATCCTTATTAGAGTCCAGTTTTACTCAGCAAAACCAATCAGCGAAACCAAGTAGTCTTATACCGTAAGTGATTTGACCATCAACAGATAACTTATACGTTTTGCTTCGCGATAAGCGAGTTTTGCAAGTGATGATCGGTATGTTGCTGAAACAGATGCGCGGTGCTCAGCAGTTTACTCTCTTGCCAATACTGACCAATGAGCTGTAGACCGACAGGTAAGCCCTCAGAGGTTAGACCTACTGGTTGGCTAAGTGCTGGCAAGCCTGCCAAATTGACCCCGATAGTATAAACGTCGCCTAGATACATAGCGGCTGGATCTAAGTTGTCACTGAGTTTATAAGCAGCAGTTGGCGCAGTAGGACTGGCGATGACATCGCAATGAGTAAAGGCCTTGTCGAAGTCCTCAACAATCATACGGCGTACTTTTTGTGCTTTGGTATAATAAGCATCAAAGTAGCCTGCAGATAGCGCATAGGTGCCGGTCAAGATACGGCGCTGCACCTCAGGACCAAAACCTTCAGAACGTGAGCGCGTGTAAAGATCAGTCAAATCTTTTGGCTCTTCGCAGCGATAGCCAAAGCGCACGCCATCGAAGCGTGACAAGTTAGAGGAAGCCTCAGCAGGGGCCAACATATAATAAGTCGCGAGCGTGATGTCAGGGTTAGTAATGTTAACCTCTACAATCGTCGCGCCAAGCGCCTCGTATTGTTTTAGTGCCGCGCGCACGGTTTGTTCGACCTCTTTGTTCAAACCTTTGGTGAAGTATTCTTTTGCGACACCGATACGCAGACCATCAAGAGGCTTGTCACCCGCTGCAGCTTCAGCGTCTTTGATATCTTGTACATAGTCTGGAATGTCATGTTTGACGGAGGTAGCATCGCGCTCATCATGGCTGACCATAGGCTGCAAAAGATAAGCGCAGTCTTGCGCGCTACGACCCATAGTGCCTGCTTGATCGAGACTTGACGCATAAGCAATCATGCCAAAACGCGAGACGCGGCCATAAGTGGGCTTAATACCGGTTAAACCACAAAACGATGCCGGCTGACGAATAGAGCCGCCGGTATCGCTAGCGGTTGCCATAGGTACAAAGCCTGCCGCTACTGCTGCCGCGCTACCCCCTGATGAGCCACCAGGAACGCGCTCTAGGTTCCAAGGGTTTTGCACCTTGCCATAGTATGAGCTGCTATTGTCTGAGCCCATCGCAAACTCATCCATATTGAGCTTACCTAGATTAATCATCCCAGCCTCGCGGATGTTACTGACGATAGTGGCGTCATAAGGCGAGATAAAGTTATGCAGCATCTTCGAGCCACAAGTGGTCAATACCCCTTGAGTACAAAAGATATCTTTGTGCGCCATTGGTACGCCTAGCAGTGGGCGTTTGTCGCCTTGAGTACGCATAGCATCAGCGGCGCTAGCTTGCGCACGAGCGCTATCAAAGGTTGTAGTAATAAAGCTATTAACCTGGTTATCTAAGTTTTCTATACGCTTGATATAGTGTTCGGTCAGCTCAAGACTGCTGAATTGCTTGTCCTGCAAGCCTGTAATCAGCTGCTCGGTAGATAAGAGATGCATCTCAGACATAAGGTGTCGTCCGTTATAGTTATAAGGCTAAGAGTTATAAAGCTAGTAGTTATAAAGCTAGTGAAAAAAGCCAGTTGAGAAATAAAAGTAAAAGGTCCTAATAAGCTCGTATCTATAGGCTATTCAATTACTTGCGGTACGAGATAGAGACCGTCTTCGACTGCAGGCGCCATAGACTGGTTACGCTCGCGGTCGATATCATGTTTGGCGACGTCGCTGCGTAGTTCTTGGCAGACTTCATGGATATTAGATAAAGCCTTAATACCTGTAGTATCAACGCCGCCTAGAGTTTTCATCAGGCCTAATACTTTACTGATATCTTCAGCGTAGCTACCAGCGGTGTCTGTATCCACTCCTAAACGTGCTAAGGTAGCGATTTCTAAAATCTCTTCACGGCTCACATGGTCGTGCTCAATAGAGGTTTTGTCGGGTGCTTGCTGTGACATAATTTCTCCAACGAAAGGTAAATAATAAAAGTGCTGTGGCCCCTTGATAAGTCTCATTAATAAGAGACGCTTATCTGTATTCAAAAGCTTAAAATTCAAAATCTCAAAGGGCGAGCTGATACGCGATAGTCATATGAGTGTTATTATAAAGCATCTAAGCTAAGTTTACAGAGTAGAGGTGCACATTAGCCACCAATTGACCACAATGTATTGACGATGTTGTCCTAAATTTGCTCTTTATTTCTATTATTCTTGCCGTTACTTCTACCGGCATTTCACTACTTCTTAAAGAGAGGTTGTCTCAGCTATAAATCTGTTTTGATGAGTACAGCGTCGTAATAAAAACTAGCATAGACAGATAATACCTTGTATCTTAGTTACACTAATTAAAAACGGCATCAATTATGAACGGCATCGCTTTAGTTTTTGTAACAAATTCTAGCATTTAAGATGTTATTTATTACTTCACTCCTGTAAATAGCCATGTTTTTTTCATCCTAAATCGGTATAATTTAGCCCACTTTCATCTTTGTAGTTTAGGGCCCTCTTGTTGTATAGGTAAGCTTTCGTTACCATAGGCGGTAAATACCGACCTTACACTGCCAATAAGTACGCCTTAGCCGTTTCATTCGCCTCATTTGCCTTCATTTGTAAGACGCTGGATATAATAGTCATGAACCTGTTTGGATTTTTATCAAGTAATATCGCCATTGATCTTGGCACTGCCAACACCTTAATTTTTATCCCTAATAAAGGGGTAGTGCTCGATGAGCCAACAGTCGTTGCTTTGCGCAGCAATCGCACTCAAAATCCGACGGTTGCGGCGGTAGGTATCGATGCCAAGCAAATGCTAGGTCGAACGCCGGCGAACATTACCGCTATTAGGCCTTTAAAAGATGGCGTCATCGCTGATTTTGAAGTGACGCAAAAGATGCTCAAACACTTCATTACTAAGGTAAAGGCGAAACGCTTTTTGGCTCAGCCTAACGTGGTGGTTTGTGTACCTTGTAAGTCAACGCTAGTAGAGCGCAAAGCCATTCGTGAAGCGGTATCTTCAGCAGGTGCAAGCAAAGTCTTGTTGCTAGAGGAGCCAATGGCAGCGGCTATTGGTGCTGGCATGCCTGTCCATGAAGCAAGTGGCTCTATGGTGGTCGATATTGGCGGCGGTACTACTGAGATTGCAGTTATCGCGCTATCGGGCTGTGTTTATGCTGAGTCTATCCGTATTGGCGGTGATATCTTTGATGAAGCGATCATCACGCATGTGCGCCGTACTCACGGCTGCGTGATAGGTGAAACCACTGCCGAGCGCATCAAGACTGAAGTCGGTTCAGCGCTCAATGAAGAAGAGCAGCTAGAAGTAGAGGTTCGTGGCCGTAGTATGGCTGAAGGGGTGCCTAAAACCTTTACGATCAATTCGCAAGAGATTCAAAAAGCGTTAAGTGATCCGCTAAGTGGTATCGTCAGTGCGGTCAAAGCCGCGCTTGAGCAGACCCCGCCTGAGCTGTCTTCGGACATCGCTGAGCGCGGTATCGTCTTGACCGGCGGCGGTGCTTTGCTACGCGATTTGGATAAGCTTGTCTCAAGAGAGACCGGCCTACCGGTGACAGTCGCTGAAGATCCATTAACTTGTGTTAGTCGCGGCGGCGGTATGGCGCTTGATTTTATTAATAACAAAAGCTTGAATATGATCTTCGTTTAACCGCTTAAGCGTCTAAGTCAATGGGCAGCTTAGTAAATGAGCAACCCTCATTAAATTTATCGATAAAGGCGGTCATAAGGCGGCCTTTATTGCTATCAGTTATAGATATTTAATCACCGCTTAGCCCTTATACTCTTTAAAGAAGCTAGATCTTATATGACTCCCAGTATTTTTGCTCGTCAGCCTTTATCATTACGCGTCACTGCTATCGCTCTGATAGTGGCGTTGGTTTTGATGTGGTTTGATAGTAAGAATCCAGAATGGTTCAAGCCGATACGCGATACTAGCCACGCCTCTATGCAGCCGATTTATCAATCAGCGCTGCTCCCAAGCTACGCCAAACATTGGGCGAGTGGAAGGCTACAGTCCAAAGAGTCGCTGCGCCGTGAGAATGTGCAACTCAAGTCGCAGTTGCTACACGCGCAGGCCAAGCTTCAGCAGCAAGATTATATCTTGGCACAAAACGCACGCTTGCAAGGTATTTTATCAACCACAAGACCTGAGCAGTTTGATCTCAATCTGGCGCAAGTTATTGGCACCGATACCAACCTGCTCAAGCAAATCGTGGTGATTAACAAAGGCGAGCGCGATGGCGTCCAAGTGGCACAAACCGTCATCGATGAGCATGGCATATTAGGGCAAGTCATTAACGTCTATCCCAATACCAGCCGTGTATTACTCATAAGTGATGAGCAGCAATCTGTGGCGGTAACAGTCAAGCGCACCGGTCAGCGCGCGATTGTGACAGGCGTCGGTCTGCCGACCTCTTTGAGTCTAAATTATGTGTTTAAGACCTCAGATGTGCGCGTTGGTGATGTGCTGATATCCTCAGGCCTTGGCGGCCGTATTCCAGCAGGCTACCGCGTCGGTACGATTGCACATATCGAAGATACGCAAGCGGATAACTTTAAGAGCATTAAGGTGACGCCCGCGGCCAATTTTGTGGATAACGCCTACGTCTTAGTGCTACAGGATAAAGAGCGCACGATTCGTGAGTTAGCGAATTAGAGAAACAGCTAGTCATTAACTAAGCCGCTAAGAGCCTTATCAGTATCACTTCTAATCGTAACTTAAACAGCAGGCTGTAAGGTTTTTTATCTATGTTTAGCAAACCTATCAGCAATACTCGCTAAGCTTTCGTACAGGTAGCAGTTATGGCGTATCCGGACTCTGAACATCCTACTGGGCTATTGATAAGCGCTATGGTGCTGAGCTTTATTGTCGCTTCATCGCTTAGCGTCTATCCTTTGGGTCAGTATTTGGCTGCGCTACGACCTTTATTTATGGTGATGGTGCTTATTTTTTGGCTATTATTCCAGCCACGTTATGCCGGTGTCTTTCTTGCCTTTACTATAGGTCTTATCGCTGATTTATTGACCGATAGCCTTCTTGGTCAGCAGGCTTTTGCTGCTGTGGTCGTGGCCTTTACGATTAGGCTCTCTAGTATTTATCTCAAGCAGTTAAATACGCTTAGCGCTTGGATAGTCGCCACTATAAGCTTGTTGGTATTTCAATCGACGCTTTGGTTATTACAACTAATCACCCAAAGCACTTTTATCGCTCAGTCCGCTTTTGCATTAGCGTTAAGTATCATTAGTTGGCCTTTGGTGCTTTTAGTTTTACGCAAGTTTACTCGTTAAGCTCAATCATAGGCTTATAAACTAAGCCTAACCATAAGCTTTTGCGATGCTATAAATCCGCGCTTTTATCAATAAACCTGTAAGCAATCAATCCTAAGAACCCTAAAAGTATTATGTCTACTATCATTTTAGCGTCTGGCTCACCGCGTCGTCGTGAGCTGCTAGATTTGGCGCAATTGCGCTTTGACACTATGAGTGTCGATATCGATGAGACGCCTCTTACCGATGAGCTGCCGACCACTTATATAAAGCGGATGGTCAAAGATAAGTCTGATGCAGCTATTGAGCAGTTGAATTTACAGCTAGCGGATCGTACTGAGCGTACGAGTATCTCAAGCACGCCAACGGCTATTGTGTTGACCGCAGATACCATTGGCGTGCTAGCTGATGGCAAGACGGTTTTGGTCAAGCCAGTCGATCGCGCTCATGCGCATAGCATGTGGCAGCAGATGTCTGATAGTACTCATCAAGTCTGGACGGCAGTACGTGCGGTAAAAGTGCAGCTTACTTGCGATGATAAGGGGGTAGAGCTGTGGCAGATCACAGCCGAGCGGCAAATGATGGAGAGTACCGATGTCAGCTTTATCCCGTTAACTCAGGCAATGATGGATAGCTATTGGGACAGCGGTGAGCCAGCAGACAAGGCGGGCGGCTATGGTATTCAGGGCTTAGCAGCTGCTTGGGTTACTCGTATCAGCGGCAGTTATACCAATGTCGTCGGTTTACCTTTGGCGCAGACTGTCGCTTTGATTGATGAGCTGCAAGTTAGCTAAGAGGAGCAAACTCACATAATGATACGGCAGGGGAGTGGGCAGATGCGCGTGCTATTTGCTACACTATAAATCCTTAACGAGAGTCACTGTCATTAAAGCTGTGTCATATAAGACCATATAAGAAGAGGCATTATGTCTGAAGAGCTGCTGATCAATGTTAGTCCGATGGAGTCGCGCGTAGCAGTTATGGATAATGGGGTACTCAGTGAGATCTACATTGAGCGCCATCATAAACTTGGCTTAGTTGGCAACATCTATTTAGGAACAGTGGTACGAGTGCTGCCTGGTATGCAAGCTGCATTCGTCGACATCGGCCAATCGCGTACTGCTTTTTTGCATGTCAACGATATGCAGCGTCCGCCTAGAGCTGTCAGTAAAAGCGAGCCTAGCCAAAAGCCAGATCCAGCCAGTAACAGCCAAACGACCAGCACGCTTAAGATGCAACAAGATAAAGCTGAAAGCTTAGTGTCGACACTCGCTGCTACGCCGCCGGTAGTCAGCGCTGAAAGTACAGCGGTCAAAACCACTGAAATCGTCTCTGCGGCTAGCCAAAACCTCATTCAACATCGCCTGCATGAAGGTCAGCGCATTTTAGTACAAGTCACTAAAGATCAGCTGGGCAGTAAAGGTGCGCGCCTTACTACTAACATCTCTTTGCCGTCACGTTATTTGGTGTATTTGCCATCTAGTGATCATATCGGCATCTCTCAGCGTATTGATGGCGAGGAGGAGCGCAGCCGCCTAAAGACTGAGCTGACTTGCCTGATGCAAACGGTTAATCTGCAAGGCGGCCTGATCGCGCGTACTGCCGCTGAGCGTGTCCCAGTCAATAAGCTTGAAGAGGATATCTATTATCTGCTGCAGCTGTGGCGTACTATCGGTGCGCGCCGGCAAGAAATGAGACATCATCAAAGCTCAGAGCTTATCTATCAAGAGCTATCGTTGCCGCTACGCTCCATCCGTGATTTAGTCCATATCGATACCGAAAAGGTCATCATCGATGATGCTCAAATCTACGCGCAGCTACGCTACTTTGCCAAAGAGTTTGTGCCTTTTGTTTATGACCGTATTATTCATTATACCGCTGAGCCTGCTTTATTTGATGTCCACCGTGTTGAAGACGATCTAAGCGATGCCCTAAAACGCCGAGTGAACCTAAAATCAGGCGGCTATCTGATTATCGATCAAACTGAAGCGATGACCACTATTGATGTCAATACTGGCTCCTTTGTCGGTGGTAGATCCTTAGAGGATACCGTTTATAAAACCAACCTTGAAGCCACGCATGCAATAGCAAGGCAGCTGCGTCTGCGTAATTTAGGCGGTATTATTATTCTCGACTTTATCGATATGTTGGAGCAAGAGCATAAGGATGATGTCCTAAGCAGCTTGCAGCAGCAATTGACCGAAGATTATGCCAAAACCAATATCACCCAAGTCAGCGAGCTGGGTCTGGTTGAGATGACCCGTAAGCGCACGCGTGAGTCCTTAGGTCAGCAGCTATGTGAGCCTTGTGCCACTTGCGAGGGGCGCGGGTTTGTCAAAACCGCTGAGACTGTCTGCTTTGAGATATTTCGCGAAATTATGCGCTGCGCGCGTACTTATAATTCGCCAAAGAAGTTTACGGTAGTCGCTCATGCAGCAGTGATTGACTTACTGCTAACCACAGAGGCCGATACTGTCGCTGATCTGGAGTATCTACTAGGGCGAGTTATTACCTTTGAGGTAGAGAACTTATACACGCAAGAGCAATACGATATCGTTTTGGATTAATATTACCCTTGCAATGAGCGACAAGGTGTGTATAATACACACCACTGAATTATAAGCATCCGCCTAAGAAAAAGCGGCTGCTATGACAGCTAGAGCATCGTTTCTAGCACTATTTCATTATGGCTTTGCTGATTTTTCCGATAACTGGAAGAGTCGGCGGGGCTTTAAATTATTTTGCTTTTGGCACGCTGCTGGTTCTCTTCAAGAGCCTGATTTTTCAGAGAAGTCTGACAAAGAATAAGAAGCCGCTTAAAGTAGATCTTTAACCAAACGGCTTATGTTTATCCACTTGCAGCGCAAGAATGAACAAAGCACATATTAGGAGCTTGCTGGCATGGCTAACCAGAGAATCCGTATCCGTCTTAAGTCTTTTGATCATCGTCTGATTGATCAATCGGCACAAGAGATTGTTGATACAGCAAAGCGCACCGGTGCGCAAGTTTGTGGTCCTGTACCGTTGCCGACTCGCATTGAGCGCTTCGACGTTTTAACCTCGCCACACGTCAACAAAGACGCTCGTGACCAGTACGAAATCCGTACTCACAAGCGTATGGTTGATATCGTTCAGCCTACTGACAAAACTGTGGACGCGTTAATGAAGTTAGATTTAGCGGCAGGTGTTGACGTCCAAATTGCTTTGGGTTAATACGCAACAACGCCCAATCCATTAATAGAAGATATAAAGAGGTTTAAAATGGCGATCGGTTTAGTCGGTAAAAAATGCGGCATGACCCGAATCTTCACAGAAGCAGGTGTTTCTATCCCTGTTACTGTGATTGAGGTCGATGCAAACCGCATTACTCAAGTAAAAAGTAATGACGTAGATGGCTATCAAGCCATTCAAATCACCACAGGCACTCGTCGTGACAGCCGCGTAACTGCAGCTCAAAAAGGTCACTTCGCAAAAGCTGGCGTTAAAGCGGGCCGCGGTGTTTGGGAATTTCGTACCAATGATAGCGACCTTGAAGGCCGTGAGATTGGTGGTGAGATCCTAGCTGACCTATTTGAACAAGGTCAGATTGTTGATGTCACAGGACAGAGTAAAGGTAAAGGCTTTCAAGGCGGCGTAAAGCGTCATAACTTTAGCATGCAAGACGCCACTCATGGTAACTCAGTCTCTCATCGTGCCCTTGGTTCAACTGGTCAAAACCAGTCACCAGGTAAAGTATTCAAAGGCAAAAAGATGCCAGGTCAGATGGGTAACAAGCGCGTCACCGTACAAGGCCTAGAAGTGGTCTCAGTTGATGCTGAAAAAGGGTTACTTGTCATCAAGGGTGCCATCCCTGGTGCCACCGGTGGCGACGTTATCGTACGTCCGTCAGTCAAAGCCTAAGCAAGGGGATTAACGTGGATTTAAAAACAGTTACAGGTGCGGCGGTTGAGCTTTCTGATACGGCTTTTGGTCGTGAATTCAACGAAGCATTAGTGCATCAAGTCGTCACCGCTTATTTAGCTGGTGCTCGCCAAGGTACACGTGCGCAGAAAACCCGTGCCGAAGTTTCTGGCGGTGGCATCAAGCCATGGCGCCAAAAAGGTACTGGTCGCGCTCGTGCAGGCTCTATTCGTAGCCCAATCTGGCGTTCTGGTGGTCGCGCATTTGCTGCGAAGCCACAAGACTGGTCACAAAAAGTTAACCGCAAAATGTACCGCGGTGCTATGCAGTGCATCCTAGCTGAACTCATTCGCCAAGAGCGTTTGATTTTAGTTGAAGAGATAAGTGTTTCTGCACCTAAGACCAAAGAGCTGATCGCAAAGCTAAATGAATTAGATGCGCCGCGCGCATTGATCGTCACCAAAGAAGTTGACGAGAATTTATATTTAGCTGCTCGCAATATTCCACACGTCAATGTACTAGGTACATCTGAAGTGGATCCAGTGAGCTTGATCGCCTTTGACAAAGTCATCATGTCAGTTGAAGCTGCGAAACAATTTGAGGAAGCACTAGCATGAATAACGCAAGACTTTATCAGGTCTTAAGAGGACCTGTATTCTCAGAAAAATCTCAAATGCTTGGTGATTCATTTGGTGTGCAAGTATTCAAAGTTGATTCTAATGCCACTAAGCTTGAAATCAAAAAAGCAGTTGAGTTGATGTTTGAAGGTGTTGAAGTCACTAAGGTGAACACTTTGAATGTTAAAGGTAAGACAAAGCGTTTTGGTAGAAGCATCGGCCGTCGTAATGACTTCAAAAAAGCCTATGTTACCTTAAAAGCTGGTCAAGATGTACAAATGGCTGATGCTGGTGAAGAGGTCGCAAATACGACTGATTCTACTAGTGAAACAGCGAACAACGAATAAGGATTACACTCATGCCTATCGTAAAAGCAAAGCCAACATCACCAGGCCGTCGTTTTGTTGAAAAAGTGGTGCATCCACACCTTTATAAAGGTCGTCCTTATGCAGCACTTGTCGAATCAAAAGGTAAGTCAGGTGGTCGTAATAACAATGGTCGCATAACTTCTCGCCACATCGGCGGTGGTCACAAGCATCATTATCGTATCATTGACTTCAAACGTACTAAAGACAATATCCCAGCTGTGGTTGAGCGTATCGAATATGATCCTAACCGTACTGCTCATATTGCTCTACTTAAGTACGCTGATGGTGAGCGCCGTTATATTATTGCTGCTAAGAAGCAAAAAGTTGGTGATTCAGTATTATCAGGTGATACGGCTCCAATTCGTCCAGGCAACTGTATGCCGCTTAAAAACATCCCTTTGGGTACTGTGATCCATAATATCGAATTAAAAATCGGTAAAGGCGCACAGATGGCTCGTTCAGCGGGTGCAAGCGTACAGCTACTAGGCCGTGATGGTATCTACGCGATTCTACGTCTACGTTCAGGCGAGACTCGCCGTGTACACGTTGAGTGCCGTGCGGTTATTGGTGAAGTATCTAACACTGAAAACAACTTGAAGTCACTTGGTAAAGCCGGTGCCTCACGTTGGCGTGGTGTTCGTCCTTCAGTCCGTGGTGTCGCTATGAACCCGGTTGATCACCCACATGGTGGTGGTGAAGGTCGTGTTAAAGGTCGCCATCCAACTAGCCCTTGGGGTCAGAAGTCTAAAGGACTTAAAACGCGTCATAATAAGCGTACTGACAATATGATCATCCGTCGCCGCCGCGCCAAGAAGAAATAAGGAAGAATTTCATGCCTCGTTCATTGAAAAAAGGTCCATTCATTGATGCGCATTTGTTTGCCAAAGTTGAGAATGCTATTGACACCAACTCACGCAAGCCCATTAAAACATGGTCGCGTCGCTCGATGATTCTGCCCCAAATGGTTGGCTTAACCTTATCTGTTCATAATGGCCGTACTCACGTACCTGTCATTATCAGCGAGCAGATGGTTGGTCATAAACTAGGTGAATTTGCCCCGACTCGTACGTATCGTGGTCATGGCATTGACAGAAAAGCAAAAAGATAAGGTGCTTACCATGGAAGTAACTGCAAAATTACGCGGTGCCGCCATCTCGGCACAAAAAGTTAGACTCGTTGCTGATGAAGTTCGTGGCAAGCCGATTGAGCGTGCTTTGGATATCCTAACGTATAGCAATAAAAAAGGCGCAGTCTTTGTTAAGAAATGCCTTAACTCAGCCATCGCCAATGCCGAACATAATCACGGCCTAGATATCGACGACCTAAAAGTTGCGACTATCTACGTTGATGAAGGCATTACGCTAAAGCGTATCCTACCACGTGCTAAGGGTCGCGCTGATCGTATCAGTAAGCGTACCTGTCACATCACTATAAAGGTAGGAGAATAAGCTATGGGTCAGAAAGTACATCCAATCGGAATTCGTCTTGGTGTTGTCAAAAAGCATAATGCAAACTGGTATGCTGATCCAAAGCAATACTCAGAATACCTCATCAACGACATCCAAGTTCGTGAATACTTGCGCAAAAAGCTAGACAACGCGATGATCAGCAACATCACGATCGAGCGTCCTACTGGCGCCGCTAAGATTACCATCGCCACTGCGCGTCCTGGTATCGTTATCGGTAAGAAAGGCGAAGATATCGAAAGATTGCAAAAAGAATTGACCAAAATTATGGGCGTACCTGCTCAGGTCAATATCGAAGAGATTACCTCGCCTGATCTTGATGCTCGTCTGGTAGCAGACGGTATCGGTAGCCAGCTTGAGCGCCGTGTCATGTTCCGCCGTGCTATGAAGCGCGCGGTACAAAACAGCATGCGCTCTGGTGCGAAAGGTATCAAAGTTGAGCTCTCTGGTCGTCTAGGCGGCGCTGAGATTGCTCGTACTGAATGGTACCGTGAAGGTCGTGTGCCATTGCACACACTACGTGCTGACATTGATTATGCGTCAATACGTGCGGAAACGACTTACGGCACTATCGGTGTAAAAGTTTGGATCTTCCGCGGTGAAATCCTTGACGGTATGAACAGTGTTTATAATCCGGTCAAAGAAGAGCAGACTCGTGCGCCAAAACGCCGTGGTCGCGGAAACTCAAACCGTCGAAACTCAGACAGAGGTTAAACTATGTTACAGCCAAAACGTACCAAGTTTCGTAAAATGCACAAAGGTCGTAACACAGGGCTCGCTCATCGTGGAAGCACCGTTGCATTCGGACAAATTGGTCTAAAATCTTTGACTCGTGGTCGTATGACTGCTCGTCAAATTGAAGCAGCACGTCGTACTATCACTCGTAAGATTAAGCGTGGTGGTAAGATTTGGATTCGTGTTTTCCCAGACAAGCCAATTACTAATAAGCCTCTAGAAGTACGTATGGGTAAAGGTAAAGGTCCTGTCGAGTATTGGGTCTGCGAAATCAAACCTGGTAAAGTGCTATACGAAATCGAAGGGGTTTCAGAAGAGCTTGCTCGCGATGCCTTAACGCTTGCAGCAGCAAAACTGCCCTTTAAAACTACCATTGTTAAGCGGACGATAATGTAATGAAGATCAGTGAATTACGTGATAAATCATTAGAAGAACTGACCCAGTTACTTGATGAAAAGCAACTTGATGCTTTCCGTATTCGTATGGCTAAAGCAACCGGTCAGTTGGGGAACACCCATGAAGTACGTGCCAATCGTCGTACGATTGCTCAGCTTCAGACTTTGATCAACGAGAAACAACGAGGCGACTCATGAGCGATAACAATCAAGCAACTACCAATGCTAGCGTCCTAACAGGACGTGTTGTGAGCAACAAGATGGATAAGTCCATCACGGTTTTGATTGAGCGTCTGGTTCGTCATCCTTTGTATGGCAAACAGCTTCGTCGTTCTACTAAAATCAAAGCCCACGATGAGAACAATGTCTGCCAACAAGGCGATCTTGTCCGCATCAAAGAAACGCGTCCAATCTCAAAAACAAAGTCTTGGACTTTAGTTGACGTGGTTGAAACTGTAGAAAAAATTTAAGTAAATTGCATTGAAAGTCAGAAGCTGTTAAAATATCCGCCTTTTTAGGGATGCTGATTGCGCCGAGCGTTTATCACACACCTATGAGTAAAATGCGGCTACTAGTATAAACCTGCCGCTTACTCATACTGTGCAAGCGGCAGCAACTGGCTTTTATTGCTCATACGTGTGGAGTAACGCTATGATTCAGGTCGAATCTATGCTGGAAGTTGCAGACAATAGCGGTGCAAGAAGAGTTCAGTGCATTAAAGTACTGGGTGGTTCTCATCGTCGTTATGCATCTGTCGGCGATATCATTAAGATAACGGTTAAAGAAGCTATTCCTCGTGGTCGTGTCAAAAAAGGCGACGTGATGAATGCGGTAGTTGTACGTACCAAAAAAGGCGTTCGTCGCTCTGATGGTTCAGTGATTCGTTTTGATGACAATGCTGCGGTATTGCTCAACCAAAACAAAGCACCAATTGCAACTCGTATTTTTGGACCGGTAACTCGTGAACTACGTGGTGATCAGTTTATGAAAATTGTATCCCTAGCACCAGAAGTATTGTGAGGTAACCCATGGCTAAATTACGTAAAGGCGATACAGTTATCGTGATTGCTGGTAAAGACAAAGGCAAGCAAGGTACTGTACAAGCTGTTAAAAACGATCGCATCAAAGTCGAAGGCATTAACATCGTCACCAAACACCAAAAGCCAAATCAGGCGACTGGTAGCGAGGGTGGTATCGTTAAGCAAGAAGCCTTTTTGCATATTTCAAATGTCGCAATCTTAAATGCGCAAACCCAAAAAGCAGACCGTATTACTTATCAGACGAACGATGAAGGCGTGAAACAACGCGTTTATCGCTCAAATGGTGAAGTAGTGGCGACTGCGTAAGACACTAAGGGTGTAATAGTAATGGCAAGATTAAAAGCTTTATATAACAATGAACTCAAGCAGCAGATTCAAAAAGAGATCGGTGTAGAAAATGTGATGCAAGTGCCTAAAATCACTAAAATCACATTGAACATGGGTGTCGGCGGCGCATCACAAGATAAGAAGTTACTTGAAGGTGCTGTAGCAGACATGACCGCTATCGCTGGTCAAAAGCCTGTTGTCACCAAAGCACGCAAATCAGTTGCTGGTTTCAAAATTCGTGAAGAGTGGCCAATTGGCTGTAAAGTAACGCTTCGCGGTGAGCAAATGTACGAATTTTTAGATCGTCTCATTGCTATTGCGATTCCTCGTATTCGTGACTTCCGTGGTTTTTCACCTAAAGCTTTTGACGGACGTGGTAACTACTCATTGGGTATCAAAGAGCAAATCGTATTCCCAGAAGTAGACTATGATAAAATTGATCGTATCCGTGGTATGGATGTGACAATCACTACGTCAGCAAGTTCTGATGAAGAAGGTCGTGCGTTACTCAAAGCATTCGGCTTCCCATTCAAATAAGGTAAAGACGTTATGGCAAAGAAGAGCATGATCAACCGCGAATTAAAGCGCGAAAAAATGGTTGCTAAATACGCTGAGAAGCGTGTGAAGCTAAAAGAAACTATCAGTGACATCAACGCAAGTGACGAAGAGCGTATGGATGCAATGTTAGAGCTACAAGCTCTACCACGCAACTCATCACCAGTACGTCTGCGTAATCGTTGTGCTATCACCGGTCGTCCTCACGGTTACTTCCGCAAGTTTGGCTTATCACGCAATATGCTGCGTGAGCGTGTCATGCAAGGCGATGTGCCTGGTGTTCGTAAAGCAAGCTGGTAAGGAGTAATCACATGAGTATGCAAGATACTGTTGGGGATATGCTAACCCGTATTCGCAACGCACAAATGGCTAATAAAGTGTCCGTAGCTATGCCAAGCTCAAAACTACGTAAATCTATCGCTGACCTTTTGGTTAGTGAAGGTTATGTAGCCAGCGCTGAAGTTAGCGAAGAAGCGAACAACAAAGCGACATTAACTATCGAGCTTAAATATTTCGAAGGCAAAGCTGTCATCGAAACTATTCAACGTTATAGCCGTCCTGGCCTACGCCAGCATCGCGGTAAAGACAATATCCCTACTGTTAAGCAAGGTATGGGTGTGGCTATCGTATCAACCAGTCAAGGTATCATGAGTGATCGTGCTGCTCGCGCTGCTGGTATCGGTGGTGAAATCGTTGCATTTGTTGCTTAATTAGCATTTCTGCTACGCAATAAAACGATAAAGTCTATTTGTATCTTATTAAGCTTACAGACTATTTTTTTGAATAGCTGTAAGCCTGATATCACATCAGCACTTACTAATTATAAATTGATAGGTGTTAATTAAGATCAATTATGATAAACTAACACGCTTTTTAGCCTGTTAGTTTTTTCGCTATTATCCTAACTGAATTTAATTTATGTTTTGATAGTGGTCAGCTAACAGATGTTTTAATTTTTTTAAGGAATATTCCTATGTCTCGTGTGGCTAAAGCCCCAGTGACACTGCCTAGCGGCGTAAGTGTTACTTTGAACGATCGGCAGGTCGAAGTGAAAGGCAAGAACGGTACTATGTCTTTACACCTGCATGAATTGGTCGAGCTGAAACAGGAAGATGATACTATCATTCTCTCACCTACAGTCGATTCAAAAGAAGCCATGATGCACACTGGCACCGTTCGCGCCTTACTTAACAACCACGTTAAAGGCGTTAGCGAAGGGTTCGAGAAGCGCCTTCAGCTAATCGGTGTTGGTTATCGTGCACAAGCTGCTGGCGATAAAGTAACCTTAAACGTTGGTTATTCACATCCAGTAGAATATACGTTGCCTGAAAGTGTGTCAGCTGAAACGCCAACGCAAACTGAAATTGTTTTGAAATCAAACAATAAGCAGCAACTTGGTCAAGCAGCGGCTAATATCCGTGGTTTCCGTCCGCCAGAGCCTTACAAAGGTAAAGGTATTCGTTATAGTGACGAGCGCATTATTCGCAAAGAAGCCAAGAAAAAATAAGGTGAGAGGACATGTTTGATAAAAAAGCAGCTCGTCTGCGTCGAGCTAAAAAAACCCGTGCACATATCCGTCATTTAGGCGTTAATCGTCTTACGGTAAACCGCACACCAAAGCACATCTATGCCCAGATTATCTCTCCGAACGGTGGTGAAGTGATCGCTCAGGCATCTACCTTAGACAGCAGCTTGCGTTCAGGCGCGACTGGTAACGCTGATGCAGCGACGTCTGTAGGACAAATGATCGCAGAACGCGCAAAAGCAGCTGGTATTACGAAAGTTGCCTTTGACCGTAGTGGTTTTAAATATCATGGTCGAGTAAAAGCTTTAGCTGAAGCTGCTCGCGAAAATGGATTGGAGTTTTAATCATGGCTAGAAACGATAGAAATGATAAAAATGAACAAAGCGATGGTTTAGTAGAACGCCTAGTTACCGTTGATCGCGTTGCAAAAGTGGTTAAAGGTGGTCGTATCTTCTCTTTCACTGCTTTAACGGTAGTGGGTGATGGTAATGGCCGCGTTGGTTTCGGCCGTGGTAAAGCGCGCGAAGTACCAGCTGCTATCCAAAAAGCTTTAGAAGCAGCTAAACGCAATATGATCACTGTGGATCTTAATGAAGCCACTTTGCATCATCCTATTGCAGCACGTCACGGTGCGAGCAAGGTCTATATGCAGCCTGCATCTGAAGGTACTGGCGTAATCGCTGGTGGCGCAATGCGTGCGGTATTAGAAGTTGCTGGTGTTAAAGATGTTTTAACAAAGTGTCATGGTTCTACCAATACCGCTAACGTCGTTCGCGCGACATTCAACGGTTTACGTGATATGTCAACTCCAGAGAAGATGGCAGCAAAACGTGGTAAATCTGTAGACGAAATTTTGGGTTAACTTAGACTAGGTGAGTTACGATGAAAAAAATGAAAGTCACTCAATTTAAATCAGGTGCCCATCGCCTCAAGAGCCACAAAGCTAGCTTGAAAGGATTGGGTTTACGCCGTATTAATCATACAGTCATCGTTGAAGATACTCCTTCAACCCGTGGTATGGTCAATCGCGTCAACTACATGGTAAAAGTGGAGGAAGCGTAATGGGACTTAGATTAAACGAATTATCACCAGGTGTTGGCGCGAAGAAAACTGCCCAACGTCGTGGTCGTGGTATCGGTTCAGGTCTTGGTAAGACAGGTGGCCGCGGTGTAAAAGGTCAAAAATCACGTTCAGGTTCTAGCGTTCGTTCAGGATTTGAAGGTGGTCAAATGCCTTTATATCGTCGTCTACCAAAATTTGGCTTTACCAGTAAAATGGCAATGACTACCGCTGAGGTACGTTTGTCTGAGCTGAATAAAGTTGAAGGCGATGTGATTAGCTTAGAGACTCTAAAAGCAGCTAACCTTATCCGTCACGACATGAAACGTGCCCGTGTTATGCTATCAGGCGAAGTTACTAAAGCTTATACCTTTAAAGGTATCAAAGTAACTAAAGGCGCCAAGCAAGCAATCGAAGCTGCTGGTGGTAGCATCGAGGAGTAGTAACGTGTCAAAACAATCAATGACCTCAAGTGGTATTCCGCTCAATCCTTTCGCTTTTATACGTAAGTATGACGAGCTTTGGACGCGTTTGTTATTTTTGATTGGCGCATTGATTGTTTATCGTTTAGGGTCTCATATTCCAGTACCGGGTATTAACCCGGTCAACTTGGCAGATTTGTTCTCGCGCAACGAAAACACTATTTTGAGCATGTTTAATATGTTCTCAGGTGGCGCGCTTGAGCGTATGTCAATTATGGCACTAGGTATCATGCCGTACATCTCAGCGTCAATTATTGTACAGATGATGTCGGCAGTCGTACCTTCGCTTGAAGCTCTCAAAAAAGAGGGTGAAGCAGGTCGACGTACGCTGAATAAGTATACCCGTCAAGGGACGCTTGCTTTGGCTTTGGTGCAGTCATTAGGGATGTGTGCCGGTTTGATCAGTCAGAATCTGACTTTATCTTCCGGTCTGACCTTTTATATTCCTGCTGTAACCTCGTTGGTTGCAGGCGCTATGTTCTTGATGTGGCTTGGTGAGCAGATTACAGAGCGCGGCGTAGGTAACGGTATCTCAATGCTTATTTTTGCAAGCATTGTCGCCGGTACGCCAGGTATGATTTCGCAATCGATCGAACAGGTCAATCAAGGTCAGATGAACTTGATTGTACTCTTTATCTTTGTAATATTAGGCATTGCGGTAACCGCCGGTATCGTTTATATCGAACGTGCGCAGCGCCGTGTCCCAGTAAACTATGCGCAAAAGCAGCAACAAGGTCGCAAAATTTATGCTCAGCAGCAGTCACATTTGCCGCTGAAATTAAACATGGCAGGGGTTATTCCCGCTATTTTTGCTAGCTCCTTATTACTGTTTCCAGCGAGTTTAGGGCAGTGGGTTGGTCAATCGGCTGATCCTACTTTTACCCAAAAGATATTACAAAATATAGCGTTGGTGTTGTCTCCTGGACAGCCGCTATATCTAGTACTGTTTGGTGCGATGATTATCTTCTTTTGCTATTTTTATACGGCATTGGTTTTTAGTCCACGCGAGGTTGCAGAAAACCTTAAACGTAGTGGAGCGTATATTCCAGGTATTCGCCCCGGACAACAAACTCAGCGTTATCTTGACCATGTGTTAAATCGACTAACCTTTATTGGCGCGATGTACATGACGGTTATTTGTTTGATGCCGATGGTCGTTCAATCCTCATTTGGTGTGCCGTTCCAACTTGGTGGTACGTCGCTACTGATTATGGTGGTTGTGGTAATGGACTTCATCTCGCAAATTCAAGCGCATTTGATGACCCATCAATACCATGATCAGACGTTAATTCAATCACCCACTCAGCCATAAGCGAGTGTGGTGGTTATTCAAGGAGCATTCCATGAAAGTTCAAGCCTCAGTAAAAAAGATTTGTGGTAGCTGCAAGATTGTACGCCGTAAAGGTCGTGTACATGTTATCTGCACAGCTGAACCGCGCCACAAGCAACGCCAAGGTTAATTAAAAACTGATCATGGCGTTAAGCCTAAACAGTTTATTAAATTAATACTTGAAAAAAAGTGGCGGATGCGATATCATCCGCCACTTGCCGTAGTTCATACCAAAAAATTTTATAACTTCTGCTTTAGTAGCACTCTTATTATCTGTTAATGATAATAAAAGCTTCAAAGTAGGGAGATAGAAGTGAGGTATCAACAGCAACAAATCTGAAAAATGCGCTATTTATAATAAATAATGCATATTTTTCTTTAATGGAGAGAAATCAATGGCTCGTATTGCCGGCGTAAACATTCCGGATAATAAGCATGCTGTTATTTCACTAACTTACATCTTTGGTATAGGTCGTACCACTGCTCAGAAAATTCTAGAAGCAGTTGGCATTGCCCCTACAACTAAAGTTAGTCAGTTAGATGATACACAGTTAGATGCTATCCGTGCACAAGTTGCAGAATACATGACTGAAGGTGATCTTCGTCGTGAAGTGTCAATGAATATCAAGCGTTTGGTTGACTTAGGTTGTTACCGTGGCATTCGCCATCGCCGTAACCTACCTGTTCGTGGTCAAAATACCAAAAACAACGCTCGTACTCGTAAGGGTCCGACACGCCCTCTCAAAAGATAATTAACTTAGGAAGCTAAAAGATGGCTAAAGACACTCGTAGTCGCAAAAAGGTGACTCGTCGTTCAGTATCGGAGGGCGTTGCCCATATCCATGCGTCTTTTAATAACACCATTGTAACGATTACCGATCGTCAAGGTAATGCATTGGCTTGGGCCACTTCAGGTGGACAAGGCTTCCGTGGTTCACGTAAATCTACACCATTTGCCGCTCAGGTTGCAGCTGAAGTCGCTGGTAAAGCGGCTCAAGAATATGGTGTTAAGAATGTCGATGTTTTGGTCAAAGGACCAGGACCGGGTCGTGAGTCTGCGGTAAGAGCACTAGGTGCATTGGGTTATAAAATTAACAGCATCTCTGATGTAACCCCAATCCCACACAATGGTTGCCGTGCGCCGAAAAAGCGCCGCGTCTAATATTAGAGACGAAGCTTTTAATAATAAGAGCTTAAAGGAGACAGAACAATGGCCCGTTATATTGGACCAAAACTCAAATTATCACGTCGCGAAGGCACTGACTTAGGCCTTAAGTCTGGTGTTAAGCCGTATGATGTTAAAACAAAGAAAGCTGGTCGTCCACCTGGTCAGCACGGTGTAAGCCGTAACAAGAGCTCAGAGTATTCTCTACAGCTACGCGAAAAACAAAAAGTTAAGCGTATCTATGGCGTACTTGAGCGTCAATTTGCAAACTACTACAAAGAAGCGGCGCGTAAGCGCGGTGCTACGGGTGAGAACCTACTAGCTATGCTTGAGAGTCGTTTGGATAACGTGGTATACCGCATGGGCTTTGGCTCAACTCGCGCTGAAGCACGTCAGCTAGTCAGCCATCGCACTGTTATGGTAAAAAAAGCTGGCCGTGATGAGTTTGTTCGTGTGAACATTCCATCAATCCAGTTGCAAGATGGTGATGTCATTGCTATTCAAGAGAAGTCTCGCGAACAGCTACGTATTAAAAACGCTATGGAACTAGCATCACAACGTGGTATTCCAGAATGGCTTGATGTTGACAACAGCAAACTACAGGGCACGTTTAAACATGCTCCAGATCGTATTGATCTACCTGCTGAAATCAACGAAAGCTTGATCGTTGAGCTATACTCTAAGTAAGTAACGTACTGCTCAATGTTATGCTTATAGCATTGAGCCATTAACGTTAATTAATCCAGATAAACAAATCGAGGTGACATCATGATGCTAAATGCAACTGAGTTTCTAACGCCGAATGCCATTAACGTGGATACGGTTAACGAGACGATTGCGAAAGTCACGCTCGAACCGTTAGAACGCGGCTTTGGTCATACCTTAGGGAATGCCCTGCGTCGCATCTTGTTATCTTCATTACCTGGTGCTGCAGTCATCGAAGCTGAGATTGATGGTGTTGACCATGAATACTCAACTTTAGAGGGTCTGCAAGAAGATGTCCTTGACTTGCTTTTGAATTTAAAAGGCTTGGCATTGACGCTTCATGACCAAAATGAAGTATTCTTGACCTTGGATAAACAAGGTCCAGGCACCATTACTGCTGCAGATATTGAATTGCCGCACAACGTAGACATTATTAACCCAGAGTTAGTATTGGGTACGTTGAGTGAGCGCGGTCATCTTAAGATGCGTCTGCGCGTAGTGATGGGTCGTGGATATGAGCCAGCAAATCAGCGCCGTGAAGATGGTGATACCAAAGCGATTGGCCGCTTAAAGCTTGATGCAAGCTTTAGCCCAGTACTGCGGGTTGCTTATCAAGTAGAGAACGCTCGTGTTGAACAGCGTACTGACCTTGATCGTCTTATCATTGAGCTTGAAACTAATGGCACTATAGATCCAGAAGAAGCAATTCGTAAAGCGGCCACTATTTTACAACAACAGATTTCAATCTTTGTTGATTTAGAAGCTGAAGAAGCGCCTGAGCCTGTGAAAGAGAAAGAAGAGGTCGATCCTGTGCTATTACGCCCTGTGGACGATCTTGAACTAACGGTTCGCTCAGCCAACTGCTTAAAAGCTGAAAACATTTACTATATCGGTGATTTGGTACAGCGTTCAGAGACTGAACTTCTAAAAACCCCAAATCTTGGTAAGAAGTCATTAACCGAAATCAAAGACGTTTTGGCGTCTAAAGATTTAGAGCTTGGTATGCGCCTAGATAACTGGCCACCAGCTGACCTGCGGGTTGATGATCGCTTCTCTTATCGCAGCCGTTAAACATTAAGGATATTTGACTATGCGCCATCGTAAGAGTGGAGTCAAGCTGGGTCGTACCGGCAGTCATCGTAAAGCAATGTTCCAGAACATGACTAACTCATTGTTTGAGCATGAACTGATCAAAACAACTTTACCAAAAGCTAAAGAATTACGCCGCGTTGCCGAGCCATTAATTACTCTAGCAAAAGAAGATAGCGTTGCTAACCGTCGCTTGGCATTTAGCCGTATGCGTAGCAAAGCTATGGTAGGTAAACTATTTAGCACGTTAGGACCTCGTTACCAAACGCGTCCAGGTGGTTATCTGCGTATCGTTAAGTGTGGTCACCGTGATGGTGATAACGCACCTATGGCTTATGTAGAATTAGTTGACCGCGACTAGTCTATAAGCCGTTTAGGTTTTGTACAAAAAAGCGCCAATTTATTGGCGCTTTTTTTATGTCTGAAATTTAGATCTAAAGCTATTACATTATTTGTAAGGTGCATTCTATGCTTTAATATTTAAGTGGTTCTTAAAGGCAATCGGCATATGGAACGCACCCTACGTTTAGTGAGCAGTTGAAAATACAAATAATGTAAAGCCTTTATAGTAACAAGTCGCTGACATCCGCCGCGCCCTGCCGGATAACCTCAGGTTGACTATTGGTCATATCGACGATAGTAGTCAGCTTAGTAGTCTTAATGCCGGCATTTATGAGACCATCAACTTGATTATCTAATAGCTCTTCGATATCGAAAGGATCATCTAAAATATCGTCACGATCAGGTAAAATAAGTGAGCTGGTCAAGATAGGCTCGTCCATCGCTTCTAATAGTGCTTGTGCGATAGGATTGCTCGGTACGCGAATACCGATGGTCTTTTTCTTAGCATGAGCGAGCTTTTTTGGGACATCTTTGGTGGCATTCAAAATAAAAGTAATCGGCGCAGGAGTATGCGCTTTTAGTTGTTTGAATTGGACATTATCGACCGTAGCATAAGTGGCAATCTCGCTTAGATCGCGGCACAGCAAGGTGAATTGATGCTTATCATCAAGCTCGCGTATCATCTTTAGCTTCTCTAAAGCGTCCTTAGCGCCTAGACGGCAGCCAAACGCATAGCTGGTATCAGTCGGATAAATAATAAGTTTGTCATCTCGCAGCATGTCAGCGGCTTGCTTGATAAGCCGAGGCTGCGGATTGTCAGGATGAATATACAGCGTTTGCATAATGGCTCCTCGTTTATAGTTCTTTTTTATTGTTTTTCTCATTTATATTAAATGAATAACGATTCAATACCCAGTATAAAATCAAAAAAGTTTTAGATAGTAGTAGTGACAGGTTACAAATGGTGGCGAATCGTTAACTGGTAATTTTTATTAATAAATTGATTGAGTGTCTTTATCACCAAATAAGCTCAAGAGTGTTTTTAGTAAAGTCTGAGCATCCCTAGGTAAGCTTTGCGGCTGAGCGATATAGTTTTGCGCTTGCCGATAGACGTCACTGGCAAAAGTGCTACGGCTAGTATCGAATTCTGCAAATAGATTGTCTTGGGATACTTGAAAGGGACGCTGACAAGCTAAAGTAAACAAGCACTCTAAAGCTTGCGGTTTGACCTCAACACGCTCAAAAGCATGCTGCTGGGCTTCACTGCGACCATCTGCTGCATACCAATAGCCAAAGTCGCTTAACTGTCGCCGTGCCTGTCCGGCGATACACCAGTGGCTGATCTCATGCAAAGCGCTATTAAAGAACCCATGCGCGAACTCAATACGGGCTAGGTTACCGTTATTCGCTGGAAAATATTCTGGCTCATGTGCACCGCGCACCAGCTCTACCTGCTGATCAACAAAGAGCTGATTAAATAGCTGTATCAAAGCTGTAGTCGCTTTATCGTCGTCAGCCAATAGCTTTAGATCATCAGCATCAAAGTTACTGCAATCGATTGTCAAACTGCTATTCTTTGAGCTAGACTTATCAGCTTCCTTATCAGCTAAGGCATTAAGCGCTTCTAGGAGCCTATTAGCGGCACCGTTGGTCAACAGAGTAGAGAAGTCGGTATGAGTATCAGTTGTCAGGATTGTGGTTATCATAGAGATTTTAATTATATAGAAAAGTCGCTCGTAACAATTAGCGACAAATGACTAAAAATTGATGACTAAAAACAGAGCTATTGGTACTAATAATTCGCAGTTTTAACGCTGCAAAAACAGTAACATACTTGCGCTAGTGTCCTACCGCGCTTTCAGTTAGTATGGCAAGCAATATTATACCCCATTTTGATCAGCGAGGCCGCTTATGTCACCTTCTCAAACTAACTCTAAATCAGAGACTGTCACTCAAGATAATAAAGCGTCATCTCACGTACGTATGCCTGAATACATCTCTTTGAATAAATGGGAAGATACGGGCTTTGAGTGGCAAGGTGAAGTCAATCCTACTTCCTTTGAGCGCTTAGCCGCTTCGTTGACTGATGAGCATCAACAAACTAATTTGCCAGTACACACGCATCTATACCGCCGTAATAATGTTCTGCATTTATCCTTTGAGGTAGAAGGCGAGGTGTGGTTGACTTGCCAACGCTGTTTGCAGTCTGTAGCGACGTCCTTAACCGATGACTATGATATTGCATTGCTAGAAGATGAGAGCCAGGCAAGTTTGGTGGATGAGGAGCAAGACTATTTGCTTCTTGAGGAAATAGTGGATAATCAAACCCCTGAGCGCTTACTACCGCTTAAGAAACTCATTGAAGATGAGCTACTACTCAAGATGCCTTTAGCGCCCAAACATGACGACTGTGAAATGAGCGTTAAGCAGTTTGGAGAGATACCAGAAGAGGAAGAGGGCGAAAACCCTTTTGCTGCTTTATCAGCGTTAAAGGGCAAGCTGTAATTTTTTACTAGCCTATTTTGTGACTAGGCACAGAAGAGTTTGACGCAGGGCTTTATTAATCTGATAAATCCGCGTATAATGTCCCGTTTATTGCATTCTAGTAAGGCGCTGCTGGTCGCTGAGCTTGTATTAATAAAGGCTTAGTGAGATTCAATTGGCAGGTTAAACAGATAGCAAACTCATTAATTTAGTACTGTGTTAAGTTTTCGTGGTTGATGTTTGATAGATCATAAGCTTAAGTCAGTATCGATTAAAGCTGAATTTTAAGCTTACCCCTTTTTAAGTATAGGAGCTATATCATGGCTGTTCAAAAAAGTCGTAAAAGCCGTTCTCGTCGTGACATGCGCCGTTCACACCACCGTATGGAAGTGGCTGAGCTGAGCGTAGATGCTACTACTGGTGAGAAACATCGTCGTCATCATATGACTAAAGACGGATTCTATCGCGGTCGTCAGTTGTTCAAAGTTGCTCAAGACGCTTAATCTATTGCTTGATAAGTAAACGTATCAATAAATAGTAGCTAACCATAATAGTAGCTATTATTCGTTATGATGTTTGCTGTTGAACATACAGATTATAAAAAAGCCAAGTTATCTTGCTATCATATATTGTATAGCGTGGTGGCTTGGCTTTTTGCCATTTAGAATTTGATGAACAATGTCGTCACCGTCTCATATATGGTGGTTGTTTAATTGATATCATTTATTAGCGCTATAATAATCTGAGTACAGTTGTTAACTATGATAATTGAGCAGAGCAGTGTATAGTTTGCTCATGATTATGATGAATTATAAATGAATGAGCTATTACCACAGACGATGAGCTACTAAATACAATTTATGATAACTGACCCGTTTATTATATTTGCTTATTGTCAAAAGCGCTTTTAATCACTAAGGAATATTGGCTATGGCATTAACGCCTGATACGATAACAACGAAGCCCCGTATTGCAATTGTCTTTCCTGGGCAAGGTGCGCAAGCAGTCGGCATGACCGCAGAGCTGAGCGAAATCTACCCGCAGATTCGCGATACATTCGCTGAGGCTAGCACTGCGCTGGGAGAGGATTTGTGGGCGATTTGTCAAGACGAGGATAAGCTCAACCAGACTCAGTATACTCAGCCTGCGCTATTAGCAGCGAGTATCGCTATTTGGCGTATCTTACAAGAAAAGCTGACTGAGGCGAATATTACTCCTTGCTATTTAGCGGGGCATTCTCTTGGAGAGTACAGTGCGCTGTGTGCTTCTGGAGTGCTTAGTTTTGCTGATGCGATACAGCTAGTACATAAACGTGGTCAACTAATGCAAGAGGCGGTTGCTGGTATCGATACTGCTATGGCTGCTGTATTAGGTCTTGAAGATAGCCGCGTCGAAACCTTATGTGAGCAAGCGACTGAGCATGTAGATGATGCTATTGTTAACGCTGCAAACTTCAATAGCCCTGGGCAAGTGGTGATCTCTGGCAATGCGCTAGGCGTTGCTGCCGTCATCGACAAAGTACAGAACACGGGCAAAAAAGCGATACCTCTCAAGGTCAGTGTGCCTTCTCATTGCGCTTTGATGGAACCTGCTAGCCAAGCATTAGCCGAAGCTTTGGCAGCTATTAATTTCGATCAAGCGACGATTCCGGTGATCCAAAATCGCCATGCACGGGTCGAGACCAGTTCGCCCAGTATTAAGCAAGCATTGACCGAGCAGCTCAGTGAAGCGGTGCTATGGTCAAAAACTATGCAAGAGCTCGCAGACAAACAAATCAATATTCTAATCGAATGCGGCAGTGGTAATGTACTGAGCAATTTGGCTAAGCGTCAAGCTCAACCGATTACCAGCTATCCAACGGACAAGCCTGCTCGTCTTGATAAATTAATGGAGGCACTATCATGAGTCGTACAATTACCTTAGTTTCTGGTGCTAGCCGAGGCATAGGCAAGGCGGTTGCCAAGCGCTTTGCTAAAGAAGGTCATTTTGTCATTGGTACCGCAACGACTGAGAAGGGCGCAGCCCTCATCGATGATTATCTGCATGATTCAGGTGGTATAGGCCGAGTATTAGACGTTCGAGACCCTGAACAAATCGATAAGCTGTTTGAAGAGATTGAGAGTGTCTACGGCGCGGTGCAAGTACTCGTTAACAATGCTGGCATCACTAAAGACGGCCTGCTTATGCGTATGAAAGATGAAGATTGGGAAAGTGTCATCGACACTAACCTGACCTCAGTGTACCGGATGAGCAAACGTGCGGTTCGCGGTATGATGAAAGCGCGCCGTGGCCGTATTATCAATATCAGCTCAGTAGTCGCTAAGATGGGTAATGCTGGACAGTCGAACTACGCCGCGACTAAAGCAGGTCTTGAAGGTTTTAGCCGAACGCTTGCGCGCGAGATCGGCTCACGGCAGGTGACTATCAATTGCGTGGCACCCGGTCTGATCGAAACGGATATGACGGACGAGCTTGACGAGCGTCTGCTCAACTCTATGTTAGATGCCGTGCCTATCGGGCGTTTGGGTCAGCCAGAAGATATCGCTGCTGCGGTGTTATTTTTAGCAGGTGACGAAGCCAGTTATATCACAGGAGCTGTCATTCCAGTCAACGGCGGCATGTATATGTAGTGCGCTGCAATGATATACTGTGCTTATATGTAGTGCGCTACACTAAGCACAAAAAGTTAAATATTAAAAAGTTACATTAGCACAATAAAAAACTGTGTGAACGAGTGTAAACTCTAATAAATGCTGTTATAATAACGGACACTTTTAGGCCAAACCCCTGTATTATAGCAATTGGTTATTCGGGTCAAAAACTGATAATGATATCGAGCTATCTGTAACCAGTCAGCACTATCACAGTTTAACTAAGCCCTTAACGCTTCAGATAATTGCTATAATTCCCAAATTGATAGACACTAAGGAGTACTTTGTATGAGCAATAACGATATTGAGCTAAGAATAAAATCTGCCGTAGCAGAGCAGTTAGGCATGAACGTTGAAGATATCAAAAACGAAGCTTCTTTTATGGAAGACTTAGGCGCTGATTCTTTGGACTTAGTTGAGCTAGTTATGTCATTTGAAAGTGATTTCGGTATCACTATCCCTGATGAAGACTCAGCAGAATTGACTACAGTACAAAAAGCTATCGATTACGTACAAGCCCAGCTGTAATATGGTGTCAGTTTACCCTATTATCAGCGAGCTGCTGCGCCGTTTATCTTAATAGATAAGCGGTTTTTTTTTGGCTCGCATTTATGACTAGCATTGATATTAAGCTAAACCTATTCCATAAGGTGACATAAGTTTTCATAAGTTTAACATTACTCAACATACCGCTACTATGCAAAACTCTAGCCTTTGTTATACTCATAAAGTAAATAATAGATAACAACATCAAAAGGAGTAATTAGATGGGAATGTTCAGTTTTGCAAAAGACATTGGTGATAAGATTTTTAATCGTGATGATGACAAGCACGATGCAAAAAAAGAAACTCAAGCAGACGCTAATACCCCAGTAAAAGATAACGAACCATCGGCGCAGTCGGTGGCGAATATTTTGCTACGTCGTATTCAGCAGCAGAATCTGCAGATCAGTAATTTAAAAGTCAAATATAATGGTTCTACTGATACTGCTGAAATCAGCGGTAATGCAAAGACTCAAGCGGACCGCGAAAAAGCGATTATTGCTATTGGTAACGTTCAAAACGTAGCAAAGGTTATCGACAATATCGATATCGAAGAAGATGCGCCAGAATCTACCATGTACACAGTAAAATCAGGTGACAGTCTCTCAAAAATCGCTCAAGACGTTTATGGCTCATCAAGCGATTATATGAAAATATTTGAAGCTAACAAACCTATGCTGTCAGATCCAGATAAGATTTATCCCGGTCAAGTACTGCGTATTCCTAAGCCATAATGCTGCCAACTTATTTTTAACCCATTAACTGGGTAAAAAGTAATATTTTGATTTTGATGAACGCTTCTTATTTAATAAGAGGCGTTTTTTATTGGTTTAACTTGAAGGGGAAGTCTTGTTAGCGATTAATTTGCTAGTTTGCTCTTCTATAGCCCAGTGAATATGCTCATTCAAAATATCATTGTGTTGACCAAGTCTAGATTTTAATTGCTCAATATTAATATCATCAGCAGTGGCATTGCCTAGACCGATAGCGATATTACGCAGAAAGTTCACATAGCCGGTACGGCGTAGCGGGCTGCCTTGGGTGTATTGTAAAAAATCCGCCTCGCTCCATTGCCAAAGCTCAAGCAGACTACTGCTATCGAGTTTATGTCTTGGGGCAAAGTCCTCAACCGTTGTGAGCTTGGCATAACGATTCCAAGGGCATATCAGCTGACAGTCGTCGCAGCCAAACACACGGTTGCCAATAGCGCGGCGATATTTAACATCAATAACGCCGTCATGCTCGATGGTCAAATATGAGATGCAAGCGGCTGCGTTGAGCTCATGCGGACCCACGATTGCCTGAGTAGGACAGATATCGATACAAGCGCGGCAGCTACCGCAATGCGCGGCAACCGGCTGATCATCAGGTAGCTCTAGACTGATAAATAGCTCGCCCAATACAAAAAAAGAACCGGCTTGTTTATTGAGCAACAAGGTGTGCTTGCCGGTCCAGCCAAGGCCAGCAGCATCAGCGATAGGCCGCTCAAAAATAGGCGCAGAGTCGCTAAAAGGCCGAAAGACAAAATCACTATTTGCACCAATATCGTCTCCAATAGCTAGTTGCTGCCATTCTGGCAGCATCGCTTCTATCCTCAAAGCCAGTTGTTTGAGGCGACTGCGCATGGTCTTGTGATAGTCGCGCCCGCGAGCATAGCGCGCAATGATACCGTGGTTTGGGCGATCGTCATCTTCAACGGTGCGCGGTTTAGGCGTTTCAGTCAAATAGTCCATACGCACGCTAACGATAGTCTTAGCGCCTTCTACCAACTGCTCAGGATGAGCACGCAGGTGGTGATTGCCATGCATAAACTGTAACTGTCCTTCATAACCTTTCGCTAACCAAAGCTGCAACTGCTCAAGCTGCTGCGCAAATAAAGGATGCTGCACGGATATAAATCCGCAATCGGCAAATCCTAAATCTCGCGCTTGCGCCTTAATCCACTGCTTGATCTCTTCAGGCGAAGAAAAGCTAGGTTTGTCAGTACTAGGGATAAGGCTAGAAGATGATTTCATAGGATAAGATAAGCGGCCTATATGATTGAGTAAACGGATAATTGAGCGAACGGATGATTAAGTGAACGACAGCTATTATGCCATGACAAGCCGCTCTGACCCAAAAAAGATAGCATAATACCGATGATATCCATACAGAAGTCGCCCTCGACATTTGCTACCCTTATTCTCATCTATTTGTACTCTAAGCTTTATAAGGATTATCTATGCCTACTATTAAAAAGTCACTTTCAAGTCCTGCAACGCTGCCCATCGCTTTGTATACTAGCTCGCAAGTCTATGCTATAGAGCAAGATTGGTTTGCTGATGGCTATAGCAGTTTTGCCTTGATGCAGCAGGCCGCTTGGCAGATGGCGCAGCGCATTATAGACGTTGATGATATCGTGCAAAGTCAAAAAAGTCGCAGGCTGAGTCATGAGAATACCCACCTCACAGCTCAGCAATACAACAGAGACAAGCGCGCCGTTATCTGGGCGGGACGAGGTAACAATGGCGGTGATGGCTGGCTGATTGCTTTATATTTACAGCGAGCAGGCTGGCAGGTCAAAGTTATGACCGTTGGCATGGCCGCTATCGACAAAGAAGGGAATAATGACTCAAACAATAGTGAGGAGACAGAGCAGGTCAGTGATGCCCTTAAAGCCCAGCGCTTAGCACTGACCGCTGGTTGCTCTTATCTACGTTTTGAAGATCAGGGTTTTAAAGATAAGGAGTTTGATGAGAGTGATTTCCCTAGAGCAGATGTCTATATTGATGCGCTCTTTGGTATCGGCCTAGATCGCGCACCAACAGGTATTTATCAGCAAGCGATTACCACTTTTAACCGGCTGACTGAGCGTGACTGTGCTTTGGCAGTAGCGGTAGATGTGCCTAGTGGTCTTGTGGCTTCAACAGGGCAGGTGTTTGCGCATTTGGTAGTACGTGCTGATATTACTTTATGCCTTGTCGCGCGTAAGCTTGGTTTACATACCAAAGATGGTAAAGACTATGCTGGTGAAGTTTTGGACATTCCGCTCATACCTATCACTTCTAAACCTATCACCTCTAAATCGCCTGCGGCTACTTTATTACAGACCGCTTATGCTTTAGCGCCGCGTCAGCAAAACAGTTATAAAGGTAGTTATGGTCACGTGTTAATAATAGCTGGCAATCGTGTGGATGGCTCGCAAGGCATGGGCGGCGCAGCGATTTTATCAGCATCAAGTGCTATGGCAACTGGAGCCGGCAAAATTACGGTAGCTTGTCACGACGCTTTTCATGGAGCACTACTGACCTCATTACCAGATGCAATGACTATCGATCTGCACGATGTCGAAGGTCTCAAAAGCTTGATTAAAGATGCTAGCGTTATCGCTATAGGCATGGGACTTGGCCGAGATGATAAGGCTAAAAATTTATTTATCGCTTACCTAAACGCGGCCATCGAAGCAGGTAAGGCTATAGTCATTGATGCGGATGGTTTGTACCATTTAGCGACCTTACAAAGTGATGAGCATAAGTTAGTTAAAGCACTAAAAGCACATAGTACTCAGCATAAAGTGTATCTGACGCCGCATAGTGGCGAGGCGGCTATGCTATTAAATAAAGAAATTAGCGAAATAGAAGAAGATCGCTTAACCGCCATCAAGCAAGCTGCGGATCAGTATGGTGGCAATTGGGTGCTAAAAGGAGCAGGGACGCTTATATTAGAGCAGAATCTACATGATAAAAATAATAATAAACCGAAGGTGTATGTCTGTGCTACTGGCAATGCAGGAATGGCAACGGCGGGCATGGGCGATGTGTTATCAGGAGTATGCGCAGGGCTGTTAGCGCAGCTAGACTTGGCCGATGAGGCGCGCAGTCTCAGACAGGCTGTGCTTGTTCACGGCTTAGCAGGTGATGCCTTACTGAATCAATTAACAAGTGATAAGGCTAGCGTTGCTAGTGGCTTATCGCTGAGAGTAGGGCAGCGCGGCATGCAGGCGCAAGATATGCCAGCGGCTGTTCGCTCTGTGATGGAGGCTTTAATAGTACCTCATTGATAATATAGGTTTTTTCAAACCGTTTATAAGCTCGCTTAGTATATTGAGCGAGCTTAGTTTTGTTAGCTACAATACTGGCTAATCGCTTGTTGTACTCGTTCACGCTTGAGCTCAATCTCACGGCTGTCTAGATATTCGCGATTACCACTTGCGTCCATCTCATAAATGCGCCCACCCACATTGAGGTTGGTTAAGTTATTACGTAGTGATTGGCAGCGCTGGGCATTGGCGTTGGCTTCTTGTTCTTTGATACGAGCCTCAAGCTGAGCGACTCGCTGAGCTTCAGCGTCTTTAGGGGCAGTATCTGGACTATCGCTAGTTCTATTAGCCATTTGGCCGGCATCAGTTTGACGACCATCACTGCGAAACTCAATCATCTCAACGTTTTCGCCATTATGCGGGGCGTGTTGGCTATATTTAATCTCCCCATGCGCTCCAATAGACTTGTAAACCTGAATCGCATGACTGGCATTCATAGACAATAACAAAATACTACAAGTCGATAAGCCAAAAACAAGCTTAGAGGCGATAGTTGTCAAGGGGGCGTAAGCCATTTTCAGAATCCTTTTTGCCAATGAGAAAACAGGGAGTGTTTATCTATCGATATCTATAGGTAAGCATTAAAGCCTAGCCACATTATACATAATTAAAAAAGCTTAGCTCAATTAAAAAGCCTAACTTCATTTTAGTAAAAATCTTTAAAACTAAATACCAATTATTTTGTTTCAAAGGGAGTTGTAAAACTTATAGTTGGGCTTAGGCTTCATAAGTTTCTCTTGACAATAATAGCCAAAACAGTGACTATAATAACAGTTGGTCAGTGAGCGGCATTTATAATTTTGCCGTAGCACTTGAAAACAAAGTCTCTTAGGCTGCTTATCGGTGGCTTGATAGTTTTGTTTTCTTTGTGACAGTAGCAGAGCAAGGATAGCGGCCATTCATTGGCCTATTGTTGATTGTGCTATTTGTCTCCGGACTTATCGGTCTACAATGACTAAGATAAACTTATTATTTTTAACCCTTTACCGCCAAGTCGGTTTGTTGCCATGAGTAATGGCGTATCAATGCTACAAACTAGTTTTGATGCCATAAGCTTAAAAGGTGAATCGCTTACGCAAAGACACTAAGAGGCAATTATCATAATTGTTATTAGTGAGTTTGAGCTCTTTTATCTTTAGCGGTTCAGTGACTCATTAGCCTTTATTGGTAGTAACGCACTATTGGTATTTGGTTGGTATCTAAATAATAAGCCTCTTTTATAGATGCACTCGCATCTAGTCATCATATACCGATATACCTCTTTAAGCTGACCTTAAAATGGCTGTGTTCAAGTAGCAAGCTGCTTTATGCTTTTTATAAAGCCAAGCTGTTTTTGCATAGTGAGTAGATACTCTTCTATGGACAAAGATAAGCACAACTTTGGGTAGTAGATGTCGGCACAATAAGTCTTTGTGCTCTGATCTATACTCATAAAAGCTGCATCTGCGCTGTAAATAAAGGTGATGATAGTGACGCAAACTACGCAAAGTCCGAATATGACCGGACACACGCAAACGGCTAACGCCGCCAAACATTTTGAAGAAAAGCAACAGCAGCTAGCTGAGAATGAGCCTGTCATGCTCTCTGGCGCTGAGATGCTAATACAAGCGCTGACTGACGAAGGCGTTAAGTATATCTTCGGTTATCCCGGCGGCGCGGTTCTACATATCTATGATGCGCTATTTAAGCAAGAAGTCATTGAGCATATTCTAGTGCGTCATGAGCAGGCGGCAGGCCATATGGCCGATGCCTATTCGCGAGTGACAGGCAATACGGGTGTTGTGCTCGCCACCTCTGGCCCAGGCGCGACCAATACGGTAACGGCTATTGCCACGGCCTTTATGGATTCAGTGCCAATGGTAGTCATCTCAGGACAGGTCCCTAGTAGTCTAATTGGTGAAGATGCGTTCCAAGAGACTGATATGGTTGGGGTCTCGCGCCCAATCGTCAAGCATAGCTTTCAAGTGCGCCATGCCAGCGAAATCCCTACCATCGTCAAAAAAGCCTTTCATATCGCAAGCTCAGGTCGTCCAGGCCCAGTCGTTATCGATGTGCCAAAAGACATGACAGCGCCAAGCGAAAAATACGTTTATGAGTACCCAGAATCGGTATCCATGCGCTCTTACCAGCCATCACAAAAAGGCCATGGCGGTCAGATTAAACGCGCGGTCGAGACTTTATTAGCGGCGAAGCGCCCAGTGGTCTACTCAGGTGGCGGCGTGATTTGGAGCAATGCTTATGAAGAGCTTCGCGATCTTGCGCACCGTTTGAATCTGCCTGTGACCAATACGCTAATGGGTTTAGGGGCTTTTGATGGTACCGACGAGCAGTTCCTCGGGATGCTTGGTATGCATGGTACTTATGAAGCCAATATGAGTATGCATCATGCTGACGTCATCCTAGCGGTAGGAGCTCGTTTTGATGATCGCGTCACCAATAATGTCAAAAAATTCTGCCCGAATGCAACGATTATTCATATTGATATCGATCCGGCTTCTATCTCAAAGACTATCTTCGCTCATGTTCCTATCGTTGGCGATGTCAAATCTGTCTTGACTGATATGCTTGATAGCATTGGACATGATAAAGAGCTTGATCAGCCAGCATTAACTGATTGGTGGTCACAAATCAATGAGTGGCGTAAGCGTCATGGCCTACGTTATGACACCAGTACCGAAAATGGTATTAAGCCGCAAAGCGTCGTACAAGCTTTAGACAAAGTGACCAATAGTAATGCTATTATCACAAGCGACGTCGGCCAGCATCAGATGTTTGCCGCGCTGTATTATACCTATAGAGAGCCGCGCCAATGGTTAAACTCAGGCGGCCTTGGCACTATGGGTGTGGGCTTGCCTTATGCTATGGCAGCCAAATTAGCTTGTCCAGATCGCGACGTGGTATGTATCACCGGTGAGGGCTCTATTCAGATGAATATCCAAGAGCTATCCACATGCTTACAGTACAATCTGCCTGTCAAAATCTTGAACATCAATAACGCGCAGCTTGGTATGGTTAAGCAGTGGCAAGACATGCTATATGAAGGTCGTCATGCTCAGTCCTACATGAACTCTTTACCTGATTTTATCAAGCTCGCTGAGAGCTACGGGCATGTTGGGATCAAGATTACCAATCCTGAAACCATGGAAGCACAGTTAGCAGAAGCTATGGCGATGACTGACAAGCTAGTATTTATCGACGTCTATGTAGATCGCAATGAACATGTTTATCCGATGCAAGTGGCTGGACAGACGATGCGTGATATGTGGCTAACCAAAGGGGAGCGTACTTAATGCAACAACCACATCTGATCTCGGTATTAATGGAAAACGAAGCAGGGTCGTTGTCGCGATTGGTCGGCTTATTCTCGCAGCGCGGCTACAATATCGAGACTTTGAACGTCGCCCCAACTGATGATCCTACAATCTCGCGTTTGACGCTAACGACGATCACGTCTCCAGAGAAAATAGAGCAAATCACTAAGCAGTTGCATAAGCTTATTGAAGTCGTTAAAGTGCTTAACTTATCCGAAACAGTTCATGTTGAGCGTGAGCTGATGCTGATTAAAGTGCGTGCGACTGGTAATGTCCGTGAAGAGATTAAACGTAGCGCAGATATCTTTCGCGCGCAGATCGTCGATGTCAATGCCAGCTTATACACCATCCAAATCGTCGGTGATAAAGCCAAGCTCGATGGTTTCATTGAGACTATAGGCCGTGAACGCGTACTTGAAGTCGTCCGCTCTGGGGTGATAGGTATTGCCCGCGGTGAAAAAACGCTAAGTATATAAAACTCATTTTAAGTTTGATATCGAAATTAACACTGTCAGTTATCAGGACTTTAAAACTGATAACTTAAAATTAACAACAAGCTTATAGCGTACAATCAATGAATACATTGGCGATACTATAAGTGTTACTAGCCATGGCTCTCCATGATTAAGGAAAAGGACTCTGTATGAACGTTTTTTATGATAAAGACTGTGATTTATCTATCATCCAAGGCAAAAAAGTCGCTATTATCGGTTATGGCTCACAAGGCCATGCCCATGCGCTAAACCTGCAAGACTCTGGCGTAGACGTCACAGTTGGTCTACGTGCTAACTCAAGCTCTCGCAAAAAAGCTGAAAACGCTGGCTTAAAAGTCGCAGACGTCGCTGAAGCGGTAAAAGCCGCTGACGTGGTCATGATTCTGACGCCTGATGAGTTCCAAAAAGAGCTGTATAAAAATGAGATCGAGCCAAATATCAAAGAAGGCGCAACGCTAGCGTTCGCTCATGGTTTTGCGATTCATTATAATCAAGTCGAGCCGCGTAAAGATCTTGATGTCATCATGGTCGCGCCAAAAGCGCCTGGTCATACCGTGCGTAACGAGTTCACTAAAGGCGGCGGTATCCCTGATCTCATCGCTGTCTATCAAGATGCCTCTGGTCAAGCCAAGCAATTAGCTTTATCTTATGCAGCAGGTGTGGGCGGTGGTCGTTCAGGTATTATCGAGACAACTTTCAAAGATGAGACGGAAACGGATCTATTTGGCGAGCAAGCGGTACTTTGCGGCGGCGCAGTAGAGCTGGTCAAAATGGGCTTTGAAACCCTGACCGAAGCTGGCTATGCTCCAGAGATGGCTTACTTTGAGTGCTTGCATGAGCTCAAACTTATCGTCGATCTCATGTATGAAGGCGGTATCGCTGATATGAACTACTCTATCAGTAACAACGCTGAATACGGCGAATACGTCACAGGTACCGAGGTCATCAATGAGCAATCACGTGAGGCGATGCGCAATGCGCTAAAACGCATCCAGTCAGGTGAGTATGCCAAGATGTTCATCTCTGAGGGCGCAACCAACTATCCATCAATGACTGCGCGTCGTCGTAACAACGCTGAGCATCAAATCGAGATCACTGGTGCCAAACTACGCGGCATGATGCCTTGGATCGGTGGTAACAAAATCATCGATAAAGATAAAAACTAAAGCCAACCTGAATAAGGTGTCTTTGTAGTTTTGGGACTTAAGTTTTAAAGTCTAAGTCTTTAAAATCTAAGTACTTAAAATATAAGTTCTAAGATTTTAGTTTCAATCAAAATACTAACCCATGCTATCCGCTCGATGGCATGGGTTTTTTATAAGTAAAAAGTTTATAGTAGAAAAAGCGCCGTCTAGTCCAACAAGGATCTTGAAAACGAGTAGACATTGCCTCATATAAGCACTCAGCTTAGTCTCTGAATCAGTATTTGTAGTGCTCGATATGCTTTTTAAGTCGTTACTGCATGAGTCATTATCATGATTACTATGAATGTATGGTTTACAACTATCGATCTAAAAGCGCGATTTATGTGCTTCTCTCCAGACTAAGCAAAAAATAAGACAAAATTAAATTTAATGTTAACTATAGGTTGTGTTGTGCAAATATCAAATCCAGACTGGCTAACGCCGCAGTTCGTATATATTACTCTTAGCGCCGTAGTCGCTGTTTTGATTTGGATTGAGTGCTCAATGCTCAAGCGCAGTGACGGTAAGCTACCTAAGTCAGCGCTATTTAGGTTCAGCTCATTTGCAGATACCGCTTGGTTTTTTGTCTCAACTGTCGCCTTGTACGCTATAGATTTAGCACCACTTGCTGTGGCTGTGCCCGCCGCTTATGGTATTTATACTGTTTTTGGCTGGATATATGGCACGCGACTACTAAAGCGCAAAGGCATTCCAGACTCACCTGCAGATTTGGTGGTACCCGTCAAATATATAGCGTATAGCCAATCTTTTGCATTGATATTCTTCGCTCTGTGTTTATTAGTATTAGCGTCACCTTGGCTACCTATAGCAAGTTAAAGCTTGTCTATTATGTATGGACATAAGACTCACTCATTGGCAAGGATTAACAATTAAAACTTTACAAAAATACCTAATTTAACCTGTCACTATTGATAAAAACTGCTATAATCGAAGAGTGCTCATAGGCTGCAAGCCAATAACGGTAAGCAATCGCTAAGATAAATTACTGTGTTAGTTTAAGGGTTCAATCCAAAAGCAGATGGGTATTTATCAATTAATCGGTGATGACTGATGTCGCACCAATCGTTTAAGAGTTAGGAAAAATTATGTCTGATAAAGTTGAAGGCACCGTAAAGTGGTTTAATGAAGCTAAAGGCTTTGGTTTCATCGCACAAGATAATGGCGGTCAAGATGTATTTGCTCATTACAGCGCTATCCAAGGTAGTGGTTTCAAAACACTAGCGGAAGGCCAAAAAGTGTTATTCGTTTTAGGTGAAGGCCAAAAAGGTCCACAAGCTGAGCAAATCGAAGCGCTATAAGTGTATTTACTATAGGGGATAACTGATATCAGTTACTCTTATCTATAGATCTACACGCACAAATGACTATGTTGTGAGAACAACAAACCTATTGTTTAGACTGTATAGCAAAAGCAACCTTTCATCGGGTTGCTTTTTTTTGTCTAAATTTTGGATAAATTGTACAAAAGGCTATCTGCAAATACCTCGATAGCGCTTTGAGAGACAACCGTTTTTGAATTAAAGCATTACTTACTCATGTTCAACAGTTTGCAGGAGATAACAAAAAGAAAGTAACAAGCGAATCTTGTCTGATATCTTACAATGAATGTCATCTACAAAAACAAAACGACTAGGATAAGAATATGGATTGGCAAACTTGGTTTTCGATTAATTGGCAACAAGTTGTCGGTATAGCACTGTCAGTTATCGGCTTTTATTTTTGTCTGATATTGTTTACTCGTATTGTTGGTTTACGTAGCTTCTCGAAGTTATCGAGTTATGACTTGGCTATGACTGTCGGTATCGGTAGCATATTGGCATCAACCGTATTGTCAAAATCAACGTCGCTGCTGCAAGGCGTGTTTGCTATTGGGATGCTGTTCACGCTGCAAGCAGTACTCTCCATCATTAGACGAAAGTTCAAGCCATTTAAAGCGCTTATAGATAATCAGCCTATTATCTTGATGGCGAATGGAGCGTATCTTTATGACAATCTAAAAGAAGCAAAGCTTAGCGAGAACGATATCAAACAAATCCTACGTAAAAATGGCATAAAATCTAAATCAGAAGTTTTTGCAGTGATTATGGAGACGACAGCTGACATAAGCGTTATAAAATCTAGCGATACCAGTCCTGATTGGTCGCTATTTGACGATATTCGCGATAATGAGATTTTGGTAACGACCTACGATAATGGTATTGAGCAGCAAAGTAGGGTAGACGTATTTTCGAAATAATAACAAAACGTTAAGCAATTTGCAGGTGACAGATGCTATAAAGGGTACTAATAACAAGGCTTTAGGAAAACGAGCAAAGCTATCATTGTTTTAATTATAGTATTTATTCAAATGCTTATAAATTTATGACCCATTATTCACGGCGTCATCTTGACCTAAAAGCCTTGCTCACGCAAGATAGTCGGGTCTTATAAGCTAAGCGTAAATATTTACCACATCCCAGTTTACTGACTATAGTAAACTTATGTGTCAAAGGTAAGATTAATAAAAGTAAGATCTATATTAGCCATCAATGAATGGCTTTAATTCATAATATTCATAAACGAGGAACGTATGAAAGCATTAGTCGCGGTCAAGCGTGTCATTGATTATAACGTAAAAGTTCGTGTCAAAGCTGATAACTCAGGTGTCGACTTATCGAATACTAAGATGTCTATCAACCCATTTGATGAAATCGCTGTAGAAGAGGCAGTACGCCTAAAAGAAGCAGGCGTCATTGATGAGATTATCGTCGCGTCAATCGGACCAAAAGAGTCACAAGAGCAGATCCGTGCAGCTTTAGCACTAGGTGCTGATCGTGGTGTACTCGTCCAAACTGATGAAAAACCATATCCGTTACAAGTCGCTAAAATCTTAAAAAATATCGCTGAGAGCGAGAGCACTGATATCATCTTGTTAGGTAAGCAAGCTATTGATGATGACAACAACCAAACCGGTCAGATGCTAGCGGCGCTGATGGGCGTAGGTCAAGGTACTTTCGCTTCAGAGGTCAAAGTAGAAGGCGATAAAGTCAACGTCACTCGTGAGATTGATGGTGGTTTGCAGACCGTTGCTTTAGATCTACCGGCAATTATCACTACTGATTTACGTCTAAATGAGCCACGCTACGCTAAGCTACCAAACATCATGAAAGCAAAGAAAAAGCCACTTGACGAAAAGACGCCAGCTGATTTTGGTGTAGATATGGCATCTAAGCAGCAAATTACTAAAGTTGAGCCGCCAGCAGAGCGTCAGGCAGGTATCACTGTGAAGTCTGTAGATGAGTTGGTTGATAAGCTAAAAAATGAAGCTAAAGTAATCTAATATTGACTATATATTTGGCAAAGTGATATGCATAGTTTCTTTTAAAATCCGTCTGATTAAAAGATAGAGTAGGGACTGAAGAATAAGACATATCACAAAAGCTGCCATCATAGATATTAAAGCACATAAACGATTACGCGAATATATAAAGGACAAAAACAATGGCCATTTTGGTATATGCAGAACATGACAATGCCAGTCTAAAAAAGGCAACCTTAAATACTATCGCTGCGGCAAAGCAAATGGGCGATGACATCCATGTATTAGTCGCTGGCAGTAGCGCTCAAGCAGCAGCTGATGAAGCAGCAAAAGCTGAAGGTGTTAGCAAAGTCTTATTAGCGGATAATGCCGCTTACGAGCATCAACTAGCCGCAAACGTTGCGCTATTGGTAGCGGACATCGCTGGTGATTACAGCCATATTGTTGCCGCTGCGACCACAACCGGTAAGAACTTTATGCCTCGCGTTGCAGCGCTACTTGACGTTAGTATGCTGTCTGAGATCTCAGCAGTAGTAGACGCGCATACTTTTGAGCGTCCTATTTATGCTGGTAACGCGACTGCGACAGTGAAAACCTCAGAAGAAAAAGTAGTTGTCACCGTACGTACGACCGCTTTTGACCCAGTAGCAAGTGAAGGTGGTTCAGCCTCTGTTGAAACCATCGATAATGTACAAGACGCAGGTAAGTCAAGCTTCGTTAATGAAGAGATGGCAGCCTCAGATCGTCCAGAGCTGACTTCAGCTGGTATTGTCGTCTCAGGTGGTCGTGCCTTGGCAAATGGTGAAAACTTCACTAAATACATTGAGCCATTAGCAGATAAGCTAGGCGCTGCTATCGGTGCATCACGCGCCGCTGTAGACGCAGGTTATGTGCCAAACGACATGCAGGTCGGTCAAACAGGCAAGATTGTTGCGCCGCAGCTTTATATCGCCGCTGGTATCTCTGGTGCGATTCAGCATTTAGCAGGTATGAAAGACTCTAAAGTTATCGTTGCGATCAATAATGACCCAGAAGCGCCTATTGCTAGCGTTGCCGATTACTTCTTAGAAGCAGATCTATTCGAAGCTTTACCTGAATTGACTAGCAAAGTATAAAGCTCAACGCTTTTGACTACTAAGAAACTTAATTTGTATCATATAAGCCCTGCTATCATATAGCGGGGCTTTTTATTGAGCTGACTATTGGGCTGATTATTAGACTAAGATTATATATTGAGTCGACCTTATAATTTATAAAAATCCACTTTATAGTAGTTTGAAGTAGTGTTGGTTAGGGTAGGGTTATCGGATAGAGGCTGCGTTTAGGCTACTATATGACTCTACAATGCTATTGAGATAATTGTCACGGACGAGAAGGTGGAGAATCAGTATGAATGCAATTTTACAGTTAGAACCGACTTGGTAGCAGTGGATCGCAAACAATACTTAGATTAACACACCAAGTGCAACGCTAATTAATATTATAGAACGCCTGCATAGGCGTCTTAAACCCTAATCGTTTTCTTGGTCTGTTGTTTAGTTTGTTCTCAATGTCCTGTATTTCATTATCAGAGACTTGTCTAAAGTCACAACCCTTAGGCAAGTACTCTCTGATAAGGCCATTGGTATTCTCGTTGGTTCCTCGCTGCCATGACGCATAAGCATCGGCAAAGAAGAAAGGGCTAAAGAGCTTTTGTTTCACCTTCTTATGCTGAGCAAACTCTTTACCATTGTCAGAGGTAATGGTCTTAACCTGCAACCTCACTGGCGCTAAGAGTTCTATCATTGCCTCTGATACTTGCTGTGCTGTTTTATGACCCACACGCTTCATCTTCAGCAGCCCCGTTTTACGTTCAACGAGCGTGACAATCGCTTGCTTGTGATGCTGACCGATAACGGTATCCGCTTCCCAATCTCCAATACGTGAGCGTTCTTCAACAATACAAGGGCGCTCATGAATCGAGACTCTGTCATTGATACGGCCTCGAGTCTCAGCGGTTAGACGCTGCCGGTATGGTTTTCCTTTACGTCTGAGACACTGCCACAATGTACCGCCCTGCCTCTTATCACGCCAAATATAGCGATAAATGCTCATATGACTGATACCAGCATGAACGCCAGATATTTGCTCAGGACTCCAGTTCTCTTTAAGCTTGTCTGTCACCCATGCCCAGAGGTCAGTCACAATAGTTGTGGCGTTGTTAGCCCGTCTGTCACAAGCCTTGTTATTAGCATGCTTTGCTCGGTAACCTCGTAGGCTTTTATTACGCCTAAGCTCTCTTGATATGGTACTGGGACTTCTGTTTAACACCCTCGCTATAAAATTAATACTATGTTTTGCCCCTTTAAGGGCATAAATCTGGTATCGTTCACCTAGGCTTAGATGTGTATAGCTCATGGTTGCAATCTCACTTTGGTCGGTGGATAAAAACTTTGATGCTAGCGCATCTAGGTCTTTTTTTCACCTTGCATTTGGTATTGCACTTCATGTGTTAATCTAAG
>NZ_AYXN01000012.1:26813-134744 GCF_000511655.1 Psychrobacter sp. TB15 | reverse complement strand
CTTAGATTAACACATGAAGTGCAATACCAAATGCAAGGTGAAAAAAAGACCTAGATGCGCTAGCATCAAAGTTTTTATCCACCGACCAAAGTGAGATTGCAACCATGAGCTATACACATCTAAGCCTAGGTGAACGATACCAGATTTATGCCCTTAAAGGGGCAAAACATAGTATTAATTTTATAGCGAGGGTGTTAAACAGAAGTCCCAGTACCATATCAAGAGAGCTTAGGCGTAATAAAAGCCTACGAGGTTACCGAGCAAAGCATGCTAATAACAAGGCTTGTGACAGACGGGCTAACAACGCCACAACTATTGTGACTGACCTCTGGGCATGGGTGACAGACAAGCTTAAAGAGAACTGGAGTCCTGAGCAAATATCTGGCGTTCATGCTGGTATCAGTCATATGAGCATTTATCGCTATATTTGGCGTGATAAGAGGCAGGGCGGTACATTGTGGCAGTGTCTCAGACGTAAAGGAAAACCATACCGGCAGCGTCTAACCGCTGAGACTCGAGGCCGTATCAATGACAGAGTCTCGATTCATGAGCGCCCTTGTATTGTTGAAGAACGCTCACGTATTGGAGATTGGGAAGCGGATACCGTTATCGGTCAGCATCACAAGCAAGCGATTGTCACGCTCGTTGAACGTAAAACGGGGCTGCTGAAGATGAAGCGTGTGGGTCATAAAACAGCACAGCAAGTATCAGAGGCAATGATAGAACTCTTAGCGCCAGTGAGGTTGCAGGTTAAGACCATTACCTCTGACAATGGTAAAGAGTTTGCTCAGCATAAGAAGGTGAAACAAAAGCTCTTTAGCCCTTTCTTCTTTGCCGATGCTTATGCGTCATGGCAGCGAGGAACCAACGAGAATACCAATGGCCTTATCAGAGAGTACTTGCCTAAGGGTTGTGACTTTAGACAAGTCTCTGATAATGAAATACAGGACATTGAGAACAAACTAAACAACAGACCAAGAAAACGATTAGGGTTTAAGACGCCTATGCAGGCGTTCTATAATATTAATTAGCGTTGCACTTGGTGTGTTAATCTAAGTCTTTTTTTATAGACCATAACACTATGCCAAGTCTAAGAAATCTCTGACAAAGCTATTGGCGGGCTGGTTAAGAAGCTGCTCTGAGGTGCCAACTTGCTCGATACGGCCATGATTCATCACCACAATCTCATCAGATATTGCCCGCGCCTCTTCTTGATCATGGGTTACCATAATACTAGTAATCCCTAGTTCATGGTGAATGTCTTTTAGCCATGTCCGCAGCTCTTTACGCACTTTGGCATCAAGCGCCCCAAATGGCTCATCCAATAGCAGGAGTTTTGGCTTGACCGCTAAGGCTCTTGCTAGTGCAATACGCTGACGCTGCCCGCCTGAGAGCTGATGCGGATAAGCATTGGCAAGCTGTGGTAATTGTACGAGCTCTAACAGCTCCGCTACCCGCTTCTTAATATCGGTTTTACTAGGCCTTTCAGACTTAGGTAGTAATGTTAGGCCAAAGGCAATGTTATCGGCGATGTTTTTATGACGAAACAGCGCATAATGCTGAAACATAAAGCCGATATGGCGTTTTTGTACCGGAATATTAGTCACGTCCAAATCATCGAATAGTATCTGACCAGAGTCTGCATATTCTAAGCCGGCAATAATGCGTAATAACGTGGTTTTACCGCAGCCTGAGGGGCCAAGCAGTGTCGTCAATTTACCTGTAGGTACGGTGATATTGATATTATTCAAAGCGGTGAAATCACCAAAGGTTTTATTAACATCTCTAATTTCAATACTCATACGTGTATCTCTTATTTGCTTATAATATAAATGGCTTACGCTATTTGTTATTCAGGCTTATGCCGTGTAGGTGTGTCATTGGCGCTGACAGGTAGCTCAGGAGCAGCAACCAGACGCGCAGACTTAGCGAATTTGCGCTCTTGCATCTTCGTCATCACCTGTTGTAGCAATAACGTCACTAGTGCTAGCGCTGCCAATATACTAGATAAAGCAAAGGCGGCGGTAAAGTTATACTCGTTATAAGCAATCTCGACCAGTAGCGGCATAGTGTTGGTTTCGCCTCTTATGTGTCCAGATACCACACTCACCGCGCCAAACTCGCCCATGGCTCGCGCATTAGTCAAAATCAGACCATACAGCAGCGCCCATTTAATATTAGGCATAGTAATATGCCAAAACGTCTGCCAACCGCTAGCCCCTAATGTTAGTGCCGCTTGCTCCTCCGAGTCGCCTTGGGTCTGCATCAAAGGTATTAGCTCGCGCGCGACAAAGGGAAAAGTCACAAATAACGTTGCTAGCACAATACCCGGTACTGCAAAGATAACCTGAAAGCCAAGACTCTCAAGCCAGCCGCCAACAGGAGAGTTCAGACCAAACAGCAAGATAAACATCAGACCTGCAACCACAGGCGACACCGAAAACGGCAGATCGAGCAAGGTGGTCACTAGCTGCTTACCTTTGAACTGATAACGCGTCACCAACCACGCAATAGCGATACCCATCACCATGTTGATCGGTAAGATGATAGCGGCAGTTAGTAGCGTCAACTTAATCGCTTGTAGGGCCTCATCCTCCACAAGCGAGGCGATGTATAGATCCCAGCCGCCCTTTAGCGCTTCATAGAACACCGCAAGCAGTGGTATAACCAGCATCAAAATCATAAATAATACGGCGATACCGATAAATAAGCGTCTGATCCATGGCGCGTCTTTGGTGGCAGGATTGCTTTGATAATCATAACTATTGGCGATTTGCATCTTAGCGTGCTCCTACGCGGCGCGACAGCTTCCACTGTACGATGTTGATACTGAGCAAAATAACAAACGAGATCATCAGCATAAATAAAGCGACAGCCGATGCCCCTTGAATATCAAATTGCTCAAGCTTACTGATGATAATGATGGGCAAAATCTCAGACTGCATTGGGATATTACCGGCGATAAAAATAACCGAACCGTACTCGCCGGTTGCGCGAGCAAACATCATGCCTGCGCCCATAAATAACGCTGGTAGTAGCTCAGGCAAGATAACCTTACCAAATGTCGTTAATCGATTAGCGCCCAATACCGCTGAGGCCTCTTCAAATTCAACCGATAGCTCGGCAAGTACCGGCTGTACAGCGCGCACGATAAAGGGGAAACTAACGACGACTAAAGCCAGCCAAATACCTATCGGTGTAAACGCCACTTGAATATCAAATTTGGCAAACCACTGCCCTATCAGACCATTAGGCGCATAAAGCGTGGCAAGCGAGATACCGGTTACCGCCGTTGGTAAGGCAAATGGTAGATCAACTAAGGCATTGATTAAGGATTTGCCCCAAAACTCGTAGCGCACCAGCACCCAAGCGACAAGCGTACCAAACACCATATTGGTCAGCATCGCAAGAAACGACACCCACAAGCTTAGCTTGATAGCAGCAGTCACTTGCGGCTGTGAGATGGTCTCCCAAAACCCGCTCCAGCCCATCTGCGTCGTTGTATATGCCATCATCGCAAACGGCAACACCACCAGCAAGGACAAGCTAAAAACGGTAATACCCATGCTAAGCCCGAAACCCGGTAACACATTACGCTGGCGCATACGGGTCAGCCAGCTTTTTTTTGCAGGTTTGGGCGAGGGGCTGACCGGAGGTGTCGTGGCGCTCATAGTGATATCCTAATTATTACGTCGCTGTCTGTATTGTTATCAGCACTTATTGATGATTATGAGTGCTTTGTCTTTTAGTGCTCTTGAATTTGTGGTGAGCATCTAGGCAGCTTACGGTATAAAGGACATAGCGCAGGTAGCCATGTCCTTATTTATTTATGATGAACATTTTGGATTTGTCTGTCTGTTAAGACAGCTCATAAAGACAATAATAATGGCTAGTCGTTATGGTAAGCGCTACTGCGGAGCATTCACTGCCAGCTGATCAAAGACACCGTTATCACTAAAGAAGTTACCCATAATCTCATCCCAAGAGCCAAAAGTATCATTTGGACGGAAAGTCTCAACCGGTGGTAATTTGTCGCCGTTTTTCTCAAGGACGCTTTGCACACTTGGGCGCAGGTATAGATCAGCCGCTAGCTGCTGAGCCGGCTCGCTCCATAAGTAATCTAGATACGCTTTGGCGGCGTCTGTCGTGCCTTTTTTATCAGTAACGGTAGTAACGACAGCGACAGGGCTCTCTGATTTAATAGAATAATCAGGGTACACGATATCGACTTGTCCTTGTCCAAACTTAGTCGCAGCTAGGTTCGCTTCATTCTCAAAGGTCACAAGCACATCACCGATACCACGCTGTACGAAGGTTGTGGTTGCCGCGCGTCCGCCATTCTCGTAGACTTTGACGTTTTTGAGCATGTCTCTGACGTAGTTTTGCGCATTATCTTCGTTATTATCAAAAGCGTGTAAGCCATAACCATAAGCGCCCAAGAAGGCATAACGACCGTTACCCGTCACCTTTGGATTGGCCATGACAATCTCAATACCGTCGTTGGTCAAATCTTCCCAATCGTTGATGTTTTTAGGGTTATCTTTACGCACTAAAAAGACGATCGTACTGGTAAAAGGTACCGCGTTATCCGGGAACTGCTGCTCCCAATCGTCCGCGACCAAGCCCTCTTTTTGTAATAGCTCAATATCTGAGCCTTGATTCATGGTTGCCACGTCAGCTTGTAGACCATTTGCGACAGACAATGCTTGCTTACTTGAGCCACCGTGCGACTGCTTGATATTGATAGTAGCGTTAGGGTTTTCGGCTTGGTAATGCTCAACGAACATCGGGTTGTAATCTTTATAAAAATCACGCGCTACATCATATGAGACATTTAACAGTTCAATGTTTTGCGCCTCCCCGCTTGCCGCAGAGTCAGCGCTGGTTGCCGTGTCTGCGGTCTCATTATTGCTACAGCCTGCTAGGCCAAGTGTGACTGCTACGCCTGCGATACTGAGGGCGCTTAGCGTTTTGTTTTTAAATAAGTGGGTTTTATTTACAGAGTAGCTTTTGGTCATAAGTGCCTCGACTCGAATAGATCATTGATAAATGTTCAATAAAAAAAAGGGAATAGGTCTTGCCCTGCGGCTGAATAATCATGCAAGTATGCTAACAGCGTCTGCATATTATCTTTAATGATGAATATGTGTATGTTTCTGCCAAAATGGAATATATGAGTATGAAAATATCAAAAAAGCTAATTAAAGGAATATCTTGGCATCAGCCACGTTATTAGCTATGCTGCTTTAATCTAATGGTTTTACCTTTATCTTCTTATTTACTAACTTTCTAATTATTAAGGCTTATATATGACCTTGCGCGCCTCTCAAAAACCTTATACATCGCTTGCCATGTTAACCGCAGTATTCATCAGTAGCGCATCGCTAGTAGGCTGCAATAACACCTCATCCGCTACTAGCACTAGTACTAACACTATGGCAACAGCTAGCTTAGCAACTGTAGCCGCCGTATCTCCTGCCGTACAAGCGGTAGTCGGTGATTATGTGTCAGATAGCTATAGTCAGCGTCATCAAGGCTATGATTGGATTGCCGTGAAGGTGCAAGCAGATGAGAATGATCAGAATAGCGTTCATATAACAGTGCGCTCTCGTGATGATATAAAAAAGCCAACTTGCACCTTTGATGGCCAAGCAAAATTTATGGGTCAAGATCAAGCACACGGGATTATCTTTGAGACCACAGCTAATGAAAGTAAAGTATTTTTACAATTTCAAGGTGATCAGCTGACGATAGATAGCGATGATAAGTACGCGCTTAATTATTATTGCTCTGGTGGCGGCTCAATCGTTGGCGATTATCAAAAGCTGGCAGGAGAAGTCGAATTGAATTAACGCTCAAGCGTTATAATGGTTTGGTTAAGTTTTAATGATAAAAAAGGTGTCAAACTCATGGTCTGACACCTTTTTTATGCTTGAAGATTTTAAAACTATCTTAAACTGCAGAAGCGCCAGTCAGCTTAACCTCAGCGCGTTCTTCTTTAGCGATACCGGCATAGTATTCACGCAAGATCTCAAGCACCTCAGGGCGGCTAAAGTTATCAGGTACTTCAAGATCCTCTGATAGCGCTTTACGCAGTTTGGTGCCGGATACTTTGACGTGCTCGCTTGCATCGTGCGGGCAAGTCTTATCAGAGGCCATCGCTTGACAAGCGTTACACCAAAAGGTCCAGCCAATTTTTAGCGGCTGAGTGATCAAATCGTCTTTTCCAACATAATCAAAGATAGTTTGTGCGTCAAACGCACCATAGTAATCACCAACACCGGCATGATCACGGCCAACGATGAGATGGCTACAGCCGTAGTTTTGACGGAATACGGCATGTAATAAAGCTTCACGAGGGCCTGCATAACGCATATCTAGCGGATAGCCCGCTTGAATCACGGTATCGGCTCTGAAGTAATTATCTATCAGTGTCTTAATGGCCTCTTGACGTACTTCAGCGGGAATATCACCTGGCTTTAGCGCCCCAAGCAAGGAGTGAATGAGTACGCCATCGCAAATCTCAATAGCAATCTTCGCCAAATACTCATGCGAACGGTGCATCGGGTTACGCGTCTGAAAAGCAGCAACCGTTTTCCAGCCTTTATTACTCAATATCTCACGGGTCTCACTTGGGGTTTTGTAAATCTCCGGATATAGCTCAGGAAATTCGCCTTCACTAAGCACCTCGACGCGGCCTGCGACATTGACCTCGCCTTGATTGAGCACTTGTTGCACACCTGGATGCTCAGGATCAGTGGTAGTAAAGACTTGCTGGCACTCGTGATCTTTATCGATATCGTAAGTCTCTTCGACAGTGATAATACCCATCACCTCGCCGTCCTCGCTTACAAGCGCAACTTTATCGCCTTGATTAAGAGTGTCGGTTAATGCTTTAGGCGCAGATAAGGTAATCGGAATCGGCCAAAACAGACCAGCATTATCACCTGACTTTAGGCGCATCTCATCGACCACCCCTTGCCAGTCGGCTTGATTCATAAAGCCATCTAGTGGTGTAAAACCGCCAATACCTAGCATAATTAAATCACCGCGCTCGCGTGAGCTTAAGGTAATGGTCGGCAGGGTGCTGGCAAGCTTCAGCGCCTCTTCGCGCGCGCTATCTTTTAATAGCAGCGGCTTTAGAGTCTCGCTACCATGCGGCGGTACTAGCTTGGACTGTGATTGATCATCTGATGTTGATTGGGCAGGAATAGAAGTCATAGTGTTTTATACCCTTAGGTTGTGAGCAATTAATGGATGACGCCTAGGCTACCCAATTTTGGTTATGAAAATTTATGCTGACTTTGGATATGGATATAACTTATAGGAATTTATATTTATCCGCGTACAGTTATATGATGTCAGCCTATATTGCTTTAAGCCCATTTTTGAACAGCTCAGTGCCGAAGCACACCCTAGATTAGCGCCGAAGCACGCTCTAGATTAGTGCCAAAGCACACCCTAGAATTATTACACACGCAAATCACTATTGAGATTACGTCATGTATAAATATAACTACGCCGATCAAACGCTGGTAGAAGAACGCGTCGCGCAGTTCCGCGATCAGACCGAACGCTTTTTGGCAGGCGAGCTGCCAGAGGATCAGTATCTACCGCTACGACTGCAAAACGGTCTCTACATTCAGCGCTATGCGCCGATGCTACGGATTGCTATCCCTTATGGCCTACTTGCCAGCTATCAGCTGCGTAAACTTGCCGAGATTACCCGTAAATACGATAAAGGCTACGGGCACTTTACCACGCGTACCAATATTCAGCTCAACTGGCCAAAATTAGAAGAGGTTCCTGATATCCTAGCGGAGCTGGCCTCCGTGCAGATGCACGCCATCCAAACTTCTGGCAACTGTATTCGTAATACCACCACTGACCCTTATGCTGGTATTCATCAGGCTGAGATCGCCGATCCGCGTCCTTACTGTGAGATTATTCGTCAGTGGTCAACCTTTCATCCCGAATTTGCCTTTTTGCCGCGTAAATTTAAGATTGCGGTTATCGGTACAGAGACCGATCGCGCAGCCACGCAAGTCCACGATGTTGGCCTTCATGTTAAGAAAAATGACGCCGGCGAGCTTGGCTTTGAGGTGCTAGTGGGCGGCGGTCTTGGTCGTATCCCTGTACTGGGTAAAGTCATTAATGAGTTTCTGCCGCGCCAACATCTGCTCAGCTATTTAGATGCTATTTTACGGGTCTATAACTTGCATGGTCGCCGTGACAAAGGTAGCAAGTATAGATCTCGCATCAAAATCTTGGTCGATACTTTGGGCGGGCGCGAGTTTGCTAAGCTCGTTGATGCCGAGTGGGAAGCGAATACCAAAGATGGCCCGCTCACCTTAACTGATGACAATTTTGCGACGGCTACCAGTTATTTTAGCGAACCTGATTACAAGACATTTGATGGGCTACAAGTGCAGTCTGAGCTGCAGCAGCAGCTTGCGGACAATAAAGACTTTGCCAATTGGTATCAGCAAAACACCGTCGCGCATAAAATTGCAGGTTACCGCGCGGTGGTCATCTCCTTAAAAGCAGGACTGGTTGACGGTAAATACGTGCCTTCAGGCGACGTCACCGACTCACAAATGGATGCGCTAGCCGATCTTGCAGATGAGTACAGTTTTGGCGAGCTGCGTAGTACCTATCAGCAGAACCTGGTTTTTGCTGATATCGAAACCAATAAGCTATACGAGCTGTGGCAGCAATTATCAGATCTGCACTTAGCGCGTCCTAATATTAATACCTTAACCGACATGATCGTCTGTCCCGGTTGGGATTACTGCTCGCTCGCTAATGCCACGACGCATAACATCGCCGAGCAAATCGAGAAGCAGTTTAGCGATCTGGACTACTTGTATGACTTGGGTGATATTCGACTCAATATGTCGGGCTGTATCAATGCCTGTGCGCATCATCATACTGGCGATATCGGCATTCTCGGTGTCGATAAAAAGGGCGAGAACTGGTATCAGATTAGCCTTGGCGGTAACTCAAGTAACGACGCCAAACTTGGCAAAATACTTGGCCGCTCTGTCCCAACCGAAGCGGTGGCGGACACCATTCAACAGATCGTTGATGTCTATGTCGATCTACGCGCAACCACGGATAACGATGTCGAAAGCTTTGGCGAATTGGTAGAGCGCGTCGGTATTGATCCGTTTAAGGAGAAGGTCTATGGCTAATCATCATATCTTAGATAGTCAAGGCGGTGATATTAGCGCGCAAGATAACTGGCTGGCACTAAGCACTGATACTCTACCCGGCGGTATTGCTTTGAGTGAGATCACTTTGCTTGAGCTGCTACACCGGCAAGAAAAGCCTGAGGTTATCGTGCCGCTAGCCGATCTGCTGAATACTGAAGGCGCGCTTGCAGGCGGGCTGATGAACGAGGTGTATGAGCTTATCGTTCAGCACAGCAGTCATCTTGGCGTGTGGATTACTGCCGATACTGATGCCGATGTCCTAAGCAAACTTAGCGAGCTGTTATTGAAGCAAACGCTGATTGTCATTCATGTGCCCAAGTTTGCTGATGGTCGCGCCTTTAGCTTTGTACAAACCTTACGTCAATTGGGCTACAAAAAAGAGATTCGGGTCGCAGGCGAGTTTGGCCGTGACCAAATCGCTTATCTTTTGCGCGTCGGCGTCGATAGCTTTGTACTGAGCGAACATGATGTACATCCGGACTCCAAGTTTCATATCGAACAGGCCTTTACCGCGCTTGCCAGTAGTTATGGGGGCCGTGATGCCTCCGCACTACCTATGTTTGCAGGCGCTTAGTTTTTACTTTTCTATTTAACAATCACATTAATTTTCTAATTTAAGGACATAACCATGAGCCAACTACATCCAAACCTAGACATCGACCAAGCTAATAAAGACTTGCAAGGCAAATCGCCTGAAGAGATCGTTGAGTGGGCGCTATCGCAAGCCAAAAACCCTATTATCACCACTAACTTTCGCCCTTATGAGTCTGCCATTTTGCACTTAGTCGCTTCACTGCGCCCTGACATCACCGTATTATGGGTAGATTCAGGCTACAACACCGATGCCACTTATCGTTTCGCTAATAAAGTGATCAACGACTTAGACCTAAACGTCATTACTTATATTCCTAAGCAGACGGCAGCCCACCGTGACGTCACTCTGGGTGGTATCCCAGGCGTCAATGACGAGCTACACGACAAATTTACTGAGCAAGTCAAACTTGAGCCGTTTCGCCGCGCCCTTGATGAGCTAAAGCCTGACGTTTGGTTCAACGCTATCCGCAAAGACCAAACCGAATTCCGCCAAGGTCTCGATGTTCTCAGCCTCTCAAAAGACGGTGTGCTAAAAGTTGCGCCGCTGTTTGAAAAAACCGATAGTGATCTAGATAAGTACTTAGATGAGCACAACTTGCCTAACGAGTTTGATTATTTTGATCCGACTAAGGTTGAAGAGCACCGCGAGTGCGGACTACACACCCAGCTGTAGGTTTTAGTACTCATCTATAATTTGTAAAAATCAAAAAGCCCTCTCACTTTGAGAGGGCTTTTTTTTGGTTTATCTATTTGTTTTATCTATAACTGCTAAAAAGAGGAATTGCTATTTACGGCCAAGCACCCAGCCGCCATCCATAAAGACATTAGCACCGTGCATGTAGTTTGAGTCATCGGACGCTAAGAATACTGCCAATGCAGCGATCTCTTCTGGCTTGCCAGCACGCTGAGCAGGGATACGATCTAAACGCTCATCATCGATACCGTCAGTCATTGGCGTTTCGATAAAGCCTGGCGAGAGCATGTTTGCGCTTTGATTATTGATTTATTGAAAATATGCTAACACAGTTAAACGAATATCGATGTTAGGGTATGTTTGCTTAACTTTAAATACGTAAAGAACTCGCCTCACTCATTCCTATATTAAACAAAAATCGCTATTCTTATGAAAAATATAACTATACTAATGCCAATCCATTAGGTGAGATAGCGCGCGCGATACTTCATAATGACGCCATACATAAATTTGCATAATCTTTGGTGCTCCTATGAATACCTTTCCCTTATTCTTTAAACTCGATAACCGCAAAGTATTGATCGTGGGTGGCGGCGATGTGGCACTGCGAAAGGCGGATTTGCTTAGCCGTGCCGGTGCTGCTATTACTATTGTTGCCCCTAGTATCTGTGATGAGCTGCACGCGTTATTAAGTGATGAGAAGCATACTCTTATTTATGAAAATTATAATAAAAAGTACATGCAAGGCGCGCGCGTTATCATCGCTGGCACTGATGATGAGGCGTTGAACCATCAAATTCATGCCGATGCAACCGCGCTCAATATTCCGGTCAACGTCGTTGACACTCCGCATTTATGTGATTTTATTTTTCCCGCGATCGTTGATCGCAATCCGATTGTTATTGGTATCTCATCGAATGGTAAAGCGCCCGTGCTGGCGCGTTTACTGCGGGCACGACTTGAGACGCTGATCCCGCAAGGTTATGGTAAATTGGCAAAACTGGCAGGCGAGTTTCGTAGCGAGGTCAAAAATAAAATCCCAACGCTTACGGGTCGTCGTCAGTTTTGGGAGCGCGCCTTTGAAGGTAAGGTCAGTGAGCTCATCTTTGCCGGCAACGAAACTGAGGCGACTGCGCAATTGCAAAAAGACTTAGCTGAGACTGCTACAAAGATTGCCAATCAACATAGCGATGATACAGAAGTGGTCACAAACTCTGCAGCAAACTTAGACAATCAAGATACAGATTCAGATATCAGCAATAAAGGCGAAAATCCTGTTGGCGAAGTCTATATCGTAGGCGCAGGCCCAGGCGATCCGGAATTATTAACCTTTAAAGCGCTACGTCTCATGCAGCAAGCCGATATCGTCTTTTATGATGCGCTTGTCTCCCCGCAAGTATTAGATTTGTGCCGCCGTGATGCGGACAAAGTCTATGTTGGCAAAAAACGTAGTAATCACGCGGTCGCGCAATTGGGTATCAATGAGTTGTTAATCAACGAGGCTAAAGAAGGTCGCCGAGTCGTGCGTCTCAAAGGCGGCGATCCGTTTATATTTGGACGCGGCGGTGAAGAGATTGAGAGCCTGCGCGCGCACGGTGTGCCTTATCAAGTGGTACCAGGTATCACTGCTGCTAATGCTGCCGCGAGCTACGCCGGTATTCCACTCACCCACCGCGATCATTCTCAGTCGGTGCGTTTTGTCACAGGGTTTTTAAAGGCTGGTGTGCCTAATGAAAAGTTTGAGAATCTGCTCGATACCAATGAGACGGTGGTCTTCTATATGGGCTTGCATTCGCTAGAGCGTTTGACTGAAGGTTTAATCGAGGCAGGCCGTAGCAGTGAGACGCCTATCGCTATCGTCTCCAACGCTAGTATGCCTAATCAGCAAGTGCTGACCGGTACACTGGCTAGTATCGTAGAGCGACAAGAACAAGCGCAGTTGCCAACGCCTGCCTTACTCATTATGGGTGATGTAGTGGCGCTGCATCATGATTTAGCTTGGTACAATCTACATCTGCAGCAGCATGAGCAAAGTCTAGCTAATACTGAAAGTAATTGGCTGCGTGGCGGGACAGCAACAACACCAAAGGGTCAAGCTAAGGGTCAAGCTGTTGACCAACAAGCTCATGCGTTATCGATGATTGCTACTCTTTCTGAGTCAAAAGAGGATAGTTTAGAGCAGTTGGTTATTGGATAATCACTTTATTGTCATTATTGAACGGAGCCACTTTAATCATTTATTAAGGTGGCTTTTTCGTTTTCCTAATTCTCTCAGTCTTAATAGACGGTTATTTTAGTTCATATTAGACCCTTCTAATCATTCAAGCACAGCAAACCTCAGCAATTCTTGCTAGAATAAAACCCTTTTTATTTATTGCTATTAAGCCTACCTATGTCCGCAGCTGATATTGTTAAAAACCCCGTTAAGCCGCTTACAATCCTGCATACCTCAGACTGGCATTTGGGGCGCAGACTGTATGGGCGAATGCGTTATGAAGAGTTTGAAGCTTTTCTAGCTTGGCTTGAGACGACCATCAGCGCGCAAAATGTCGATGTGCTTATCGTTGCCGGTGATATCTTTGACACCATGACGCCAAGCAATCGGGCGCAAGCTCTGTATTATGAATTTTTGGGCAAAGTCTCAACTTTATGCTGTGAGCATATTGTCATCGTCGCCGGCAATCACGACTCCCCAACCTTTCTCGATGCGCCAAGCCAAGTGCTCAAATTCTTAAACGTGCATGTCATCGGCACTGCTTGTGAGGACTTAAACGATGAGGTGTTAATATTAGATGATAACGACGGTAATCCGCATTGCATCATTGCCGCCGTGCCCTATCTGCGCGATCGTGATGTGCGTAGCAGCAGTGCTGGCGAGTCAGCTGATAGCAAAGATACTAATGTTGTTAAAGGCATTCGCGCGCACTACGATGAGGTCGCAAGCTTAGCCAAAGCCGCACAACAATCATTGTGCGAGAGACATCAGCGCCATATTCCTATCATCGCAACCGGTCATCTATTCGCAGCTGGTAGCAAAACCACTGAAGATGATGGCGTCCGCGATCTTTATGTCGGTAACCTCGGTCAAATATCAGCTGAGATGTTCGATGAGAGCTTCGATTATGTCGCGCTTGGGCATTTGCATGTGCCGCAGCGCGTTGGCGGACAAGAGCATATTCGCTATTCAGGCTCGCCTATCGCCATGGGCTTTGGTGAAGCCCGTCAGCAAAAGCAAGTGCTACTCGTGCAGTTTGGCGCAGGGTTGGATAGATCTATTATAGAGCCGCAAACACAAGAACCAACTCATTTGTTAGCAGAGGTCACAGTAGAACCGGTTCAAAAAGTCACTAAAAAAGCGTCCACACTTAACCATGATTTGTTTGCCGATGATCTTTTTGGTTTTGAGGATACAGACATTACGGACAATAAAGAAGATGCTCCTATTTCATCAGAAAATAATGAAATAAATGCAAACCAATCCCCACCTAATGATTATAAAGTCCTATATTCAGATGACAACAGTCATATGCAAGTCGTCTCGCTAGCTATTCCTTGCTTTCAAAAACTCGCGCAAATATCAGGCGATTTGGCCACTATTGCTAATACCATCAAAGACTTAAACCCAACGGAGTCGATATGGCTTGAGATTATTTATGATGGTGAGGACATTGTCACTGAGCTGCGTGAAGAAGTCGCTGCTATGATAGAAGGGTTGTCTTGTGAAGTATTAAAGATAAGAAATACACGCACTTATAATAAAGTGCTGAATCAAGAACAAAGCACTGAGACGCTGCAAGACCTAAATGAGCAAGATGTGTTTGAGCGCTGCCTTACGGTTAATGACGTGCCAGAGGAGCAAAAAGAATCATTATTAGACGCTTATCAGCAAATCTTGCATACGATTTATCATGATGATAGTCGGGCTGAATAAATAGCTAAATTTCTAAAAAACATCATCCATATTTTAAAATTTTGAACCATCCAAATCATAAGACTTGCTCATGCGCCTCATCGAACTGCGACTCAAAAACCTCAACTCACTCAAAGGCGAATGGCACATCGATTTCGCTGATTCTGCTTTTATTAACGAAGGCATCTTTGCCATCACCGGACAGACCGGTGCGGGCAAAACCACGATTTTAGATGCGATTTGTTTAGCGCTTTATGGCGAAACGCCAAGGATTAATAGCATTAGTAAAAGCAGTAATGAGGTGATGACTCGGCAAACAGCAGAGTGCTTTGCCGAGGTAGTCATTGATCTCAATGGTGTCCAATACCGCTGCCGCTGGGGTCAGCGCCGCGCTTATGGTAAGCCTGATGGTAATTTGCAGGACGCAACTCACGAGATAGCCTTGGTTAATACTCAAACTGACAATGAGAATAGTGACGATGAGATTTTAGAGAGTAAGCTATCACGTACTAAAGAGAAGATCGTAGCGCTTACGCGCATGGATTTTGAGCAGTTCACGCGCTCCATTTTGCTCGCGCAAGGCAGTTTTTCCGCTTTCTTAAAGGCCAAAGCGGACGCGCGCGCCGATATTTTAGAAAAGATTACAGGCACGGATATTTACGCGACGATATCGACTCATGTCTTTGAAAAGAAGCGCTCTGAGGAAGAGGTTTTAAGCAAACTACAGTATGGCTTGGATGGCTTGATTTTATTGACTACTGAAGAAGAAGCGCACATTTATGAGGAGTTAACAACGTATCAAGCAGCACAAGCCAAACAGCAACAACAGTATCAGCAAATAAGTGAGCAGATTCAGTGGTTAGAGGCGGTTGACGAGCTGCAAGGCAGGCTTGCCGCTTACCAAAGCGACTTAACTCAAGCTGAACAAGCAAAACAAGACTTCACCTCTGATGCGAAGCGCTTAGAGGCTGCGATAAAAGCGCTGGAGTTAGAGAGTCAGTTCGGTCAACTCAGTCGCAGTCGTGACACTGTGCAGCGCTTGTCCGACGAGCAGCAAACAGTAGCAGCAAAACTACCTACGCAACAGTCTGACTTACAGCAACTGCAAACTCAGCTTGACAGCATTGATCAAAACTATAAGCAGGCCCAACAAGCACTACAAGAGGGCTTGCCTAAAATCGCTAAAACCCGCGAGCTGGATGCAAGTATCAAGCAGCACAGCTATAGTCTAAATGATAGCCGCCAACGTCAAGAGTCGCTATCCGCTAATGTGCAGCGCTTAACGCAAGACATAACATCGCATCAAACCCTAGCTGCGCAAAGTGAGTCGCAGCTGGCGAGTACGGTAGAGTATCTAGAGACGCATAGCGAGCTTAATGATATCGATACTGACATAGCCACTTTTGAGAATAGCGGTCGCAGGCTTAAAACGTTACTGCAAGACAATATGACTCTAGCGGAGCAAAAAAAGGCTCTAGCGGAGCAAACCCAGCAGTACCAGCTAGACAAAGCCAAGCTTATATCACAGCAAGAGGCGCAAGAGACCTCAATTGCAGCGACTCAAAAACAATTTAATGAGTTACTACAGCAACAGCAGCAAGTGCTTGCGACCACATCATTGGCGGATCAGCGAGCTGAACAGCAGCAGATTGAACATATCATCAGTCAAATTGAGCCACTGCTATATAGCAATCAGCAGCTAAGCACGCTCACCTCTCAAATCAAAAACCTGCAATCATCGCAGCCTAGTATCAGTGACACCTTAGCGACTCTCAAAGCATCCATCGCTGATACTGAAGAAGCGATTAAAGTAGCCAAGGATAAGCGCCTAGAAAAGCAGACGCAGTTGACGCTACTCCAAAAAGTTGCGAGCCTTGAGCACTACATTGATGAGTTAGAAAACGGTCAGCCCTGCCCGCTTTGTGGCGCTTTAGAACATCCGAATGCGAATCGTACAACGGCAGATGGGCCTTCACAAATTTCAATCACTGAGCAGCAGCTCACCGACAGTAACTCAGTAATAGAAGATTTAGAGAGTGAGCTGTCACAGTATAAAATTGCCTTCGCGACTACGACCAATCAGTCGAAGGAGGAGCAACGGCATATAGTAGCCTTGATTGCTCAAGCCACTAAGCTTAGCGGCGATATTCAAGAGATGAGCAATAGCATAACGACTGACAATGAAAACTATAGTCATGCCATGTTAACTAACATCGAAGCGCTTAATGAGATTAGTCCGCTTATTGAAACGCTGAAACAGAGTCTACATTCTAAAACGGTAAACGCTGAACTCATTAATACGATCACTGAGCTATGCCATCAAGCCAAACAGCAATTGCTTGAATATAAAGAGAGAGTAAAAAAGTCTGTAACCGATTACGAGATTCTGAACGACTCCATAGCGAAGGTTGAAAAAGAATTAGCGCTTTTTGAGAAACAGCAGTATCAGCTGGCAAGCGAAATCAGCTTGCTCGATAATGATAATAAGCTCAATCAGCAAAGGCTTGATGGCTTGCAAGACAATACTAAAGCTCATTTTACCGAGCTACAAACACTTATCGCGGATGTGATCAGTATTATTAATAAATACACTGCTAGTCACTGGGCGTCTGAGCAAACTCAGCAAACAGGCCTTGAGATTCAGCTGTTACGATCGAGTATCGATGAGCAAACCGTATTAAATAATGTACAGATCGAGCAGCAGTTAGCGGTTCTGCGTCAGCATCGCACTCATATGCTGGAGTTAAAACAGAAATACAATCAAGAAAAGCAGCGGCAGCAAACCCTAACGACTGAGCTGAGTCGCTTAACTACTCAGATTGAGACCAAACAATCACAGTTAGATAAAGAGAGCACTGAGCTTGACGATTTAAGCCAGTCTATTGCCGAGCAGATAAAAGCTATCGCCGAATTACAGCAAGACAGACAAACCCTATTTGCTGATAAAAATGTCGATGCAGAGGAAGATCGGTTACGTTTAGACTTTGAACAAGCCAAAACCGCGCAGTCCTCGGTACAAAGGCACATCGATAGTGCTCAGCAGCTATTGCAAATAGCCAAGCAGCAGCAGACACGACTTTCAAGTGAGTTGTTGGCTGCAAAAAACACCTTAGAGGATCAAGAAGACATCTTTCAAGAGGCGCTAGCGAGCTCTGACTTTGCTATTGAGACGGACTTTGTCAGCGCGCGCCTATCGCAGCATGAGCGCAGCCACTTAAGCGAGCAGCAGCAGCAAATCGACTATCAGTTAAAGCAAGCAAAATCCCTACTGCAGCAGACCGAACAAGCACTTGCAGACAAACAAGATAATCCGCTCACCTTAAAGAGAAAAGACAGTCTGTTAGATGAGCAGCAGCAAGCACAAAGCGAGTCTAATCGACTAATAGAGTCGATCGGCGCGATGACGCAAAAGCTCAAAGATAACGAAGATAAAAAAGGCAGTCAGCAATCCCAGCTCAAAGCCATCGCTGAGCAAAAAAAGAATCTACAAGTTTGGCGTCAGTTAAATGAGCTGATAGGCTCGAGTAGCGGTAAAAAGTTCCGGGCGTTCGCGCAGGGCCTGACCTTTGATATTATGGTCAATCACGCCAACACCCAACTACACAAGATGAGTGATCGTTATTTGCTGGCGCGTGATGATAACAGTCCGCTTGAGCTCAATGTAATAGACAACTATCAAGGTGGCGAGATTCGCAGTACCAAGAATCTCTCAGGCGGAGAAGGCTTTATTATCAGTCTTGCTCTAGCCTTAGGTCTATCGAAGATGGCCAGTCAGAATATCCGCGTCGATTCATTGTTTTTGGATGAAGGTTTTGGTACGCTAGATGAAGAGTCGCTTGACATTGCGCTAGATACGCTAACAAGCTTGCAACAAGAAGGCAAGTTGATCGGCGTCATCTCTCATGTACAAGCGCTAAAAGAAAGGATTTTGACGCAGATTCAAGTCAAAAAACTATCCGGCGGTTTTAGCCAAATTACTGGCCAAGGCTGTTATCATATTGCAAGCTCCTAATAAAAAAGAGAATAAAATGGCTATGGTTATTAACAAAATTGCTCAGGTGTCTAGACCAATATCGCCAATAACGAAACCTCGCCATTTGCTACCGGTCACAGTTTTTGTAGTAGCTGCGATAGCAACGATGCTGATTTTTATCTCTTTATAAGCATCTGGTTGTAGTTCTCGTTAAATAACCAAACACTATTTATTAAAAAGCCACCGCTCATAAGCGGTGGCTTTTTTCTATACCATTGATGATTTGATTGTTTATTTACTGACTAGACTGCTCAGCTCGCTCATCAGCACTGACAGCGTGGACAGACTAATAACGCTATCATTGTTATCTAGCTTTTGCATCTCAGTTGTGACAGCGCTGAGTGCATTCTCATGACGTGACATCCACTCGTCAAAAGCGCCTTTGGCATCAGGCTCTGACAACAGCGCATTCATAAGCAGACGCAAACTACGTGTCAGCTCATTGACGAGCGCGTGGCGGGCACGGCGATCCCAGTAGTCTTGCTGCGGCAGAGTGGCGATATGATCCATCATCCAATCAAACTGTAGCACTTGATAAGCTTCAAAGTACAAGGATGCGATATCTTCTACTGAACGCTCATATTTTTCAGCGAGTAAGGCAGTATCTAAGGCATCAACATGATAAGGCAAGATAGCAAATAACGCCGCATCATTGTCCTCAAGGCCATCAGCGGTGAGGCTTTCCGTATCGTCTTGTAGATACTGAGCAAACTGCTGCTCAATAAAGCCGTTTGATTTGGTGAGCTGTGCGACGCTATTGCCAAAACGCTCGATCATATCAGCCACTTGCAGATCTTGTCCAAAGGCATTGATAAACCACACTACGCCGCCCTCTAAGGCATCACGTAAGCGCAGCTCAAGCTTTAATAACAGCTTGGCATCGACTTTATTATCAAGCGATTCAAGCAGTTGCCATACTGTTTTTACCTCGAACACTTCACGAGTAATCGCATAAGCACGAATGATAGTGGCGAGCGTCTGCCCTGTTTCTTCGAAGAGACGGAACAGTGCCTCGATACCCAAACGATTGACCACGCTGTTGGTCAGATAAGTGCTGATAATCTCGCGGTTTAGACGATGCTCTGTCATCTCATCGAAGAAACGTCCGACCAGCTCATCAGGGAAGTACTTACGCAACTCATTGACGAAATATGGCGCATCAGGCAAGTCCGATAATAGCAGATGATCATAGACCCACATTTTGCCATAAGCCATAACCACTGCTAGTTCAGGATTGGTCAGACCGGTATTGACTTTTTGCCGTTTGGCAATCTCTTCATCAGAGGGTAGATATTCAATCGCTCTATCAAGACGACCTTCAGACTCTAACAGCTGAATGAAGCGTTGATGATCACTCAGATTATCAGCGGCGCGTATTTGACTGAGCTCAAGCGCTTGTGGCTGAAGATAGTTTTGACGCAATACCAACTGCGCTACGGTATCAGTCATCGACTCTAACAGCTCGTTGCGCTGCTTTAAGGTCATATCGCCTTGCTCAACCACTTTACCGAGCAAGATTTTGATATTCACTTCATGATCCGAGCAGTTGACGCCGCCTGAGTTGTCGATAGCGTCAGTATAGATGCGCCCGCCCGTCTGCGCGTATTCGATACGTCCTTGCTGAGTGAAGCCTAAGTTACCGCCTTCACCGACTACTGCAGCGCGCAGCTCTCCGCCATCGACTCGCACGGCATCATTAGCGCGGTCGCCGACATCGGCATGACTCTCATTAGCGCTTTTGACATAAGTGCCGATACCGCCGTTCCAAATGAGATCGACTGGTGCTCGTAGTAAGGCACTGATAAAGTCATTAGGCGCTAAGCTATCGTCTTCAATAGCGAATATCGCTTTCATCTCAGGGGTGATGGCGATGGTTTTATCGGTACGCGCAAACACCCCGCCGCCGGCACTTATGAGCGACTTGTCGTAGTCATCCCAAGTCGAGCGCGGCGTATTAAATAAACGCTCTCGCTCGGCATAAGAGCTTTGGGGATCAGGGCTTGGATCGACAAAGATATGCAAGTGGTTAAAGGCGGCGACAAGCTTAGTATGTTTTGATTGCAGCATACCGTTACCGAAGACGTCACCACTCATATCACCGATACCAACTACCGTAAAGTCGTCGCGGTTTTGGATGTCTTGACCTAGCATACGGAAGTGGCGTTTGACCGACTCCCAGCCGCCGCGTGCCGTAATGCCCATTGCCTTGTGATCGTAACCGACTGAGCCGCCTGAAGCAAAAGCATCATCAAGCCAAAAGTTATATTCGCTAGATAGCGCGTTGGCGATATCAGAGAAGCTGGCGGTACCTTTATCAGCCGCCACTACTAAATACGGATCATCGTCATCATGACGAACAGTATTGGCTGGCGGGACAATTTGCCCATCAACGATGTTATCAGTGACGTCTAACATCCCGCGCAAAAAGGTCTGGTAGCAAGCGATACCCTCAGCTTGAAAAGCTTCGCGGCCATCTGCCATCGTTTTGGTCTTAACGATAAAGCCGCCTTTCGAGCCTACTGGTACGATAACTGCGTTTTTGACCATTTGGGCTTTGACCAGTCCAAGCACTTCAGTACGAAAATCCTCCATGCGATCCGACCAACGTAGACCGCCGCGGGCAACTTTACCGCCGCGTAGATGTACCGCCTCGACTCTTGGTGAATAGACAAATATCTCATACATCGGCTTCGGCTTCGGCAGATTAGGGATATCTGCCGCGAAAAACTTGAACGACACTCTATCTTTGCGTCCGCCCTCGCTATCGACCTGATAAAAGTTCGTACGAACCATAGCGTTGATTAAGTCTAAGTACCAACGCAGGATGCGATCTTCATCCAATCTATCAACTGCAGCCAAGTCCTCAAGGATGTTTTGCTGAATTTGCGCGGTTTTTTCCTTGCGGCTGTCCTCACTGTGCCTAGGATTCATACGCGCATCAAAGAGCTTAACTAAAGCGACACTGATAGCGTTATATTTGACGACGGTCTGCTGAATATAGCTGCTCGAGAATGGCGCTTTCGCCTGACGCATGTAACTTGAAAGCGCCCGTAAAACAACGACATCATAGGTATCTAACTCGGTAATGAGCACGAGCTCATTAAAGGGATCGCTCTCCACTCTCCCCGTCCATATTTGCTGCAGGCTATCTTCAAACTGATCGCGGACTACGCGCATATCGACGGTATCGACATGCTCGAGCGTCAGCTCATACTCTTGCATCCAGATTGGCTGCTCAGGTAGATCAAACTCATAAGTTTGAGCGGAGACTACCGATACACCAAAATTCTCTAGTACGGGTAATACCTTTGATAAAATAACAGGCTGCTGATGGCCATAAAGTTTTAGATGCAGCTGATTGCTGGCATCGCCAGTAGACTGATATAAATGCCAAATCATTGGCTCATCATCTGTCATGCTGATCAGACGCTGCAAGCGTTTAGTGTCCTCAACCGCGGTACGCGCATCAAAACGCTCTTGATAAGCAGCTGGTATAAACGCTAGAAATTGGCGCATGAGCGCATTGGCTTGTTGCTCACCGACGTTATCGAGTAGCATTTTTTGATAATGATCGCTCCATGACTGCATCAATCCGGTGAGCTCTGCTTCTAAATCGCTAGTATTAACCTCATTAACTTGTCCTGGGATTGTGCGAACATGCACATGAACGCGGGCATGATCGGATTCATTAAACTCAGTGGTAAACCCAGATGAGGTGCCACCATAAGCTTCTTTTAGCACATTTTGTACTTTAATCCGTAGCTCAGTATTGAACTTGTCTCTTGGAATATAGACTAGGCAAGAGACAAAGCGCTGATAGTGATCGACGCGGCTAAATAGACGTAGGCTCTTTTTATCTTGCAGTTGTGAGATGCCTGTCACCATCGGATACAGCTCTTCGACGCTGGCTTGAAACAAGTCGTCGCGCGGTAAGGTGTTGATGATATGAGTCATCTTATGATAGGCGTGACCGTCTTTAGGAATGGAGGTCATTGCCATGATTTTATTGGCTTTTTCGCGCAGTAGTGGAATGTTGTTGACTGTTAGTTGATACGCTTGTGAGGTCAATAGGCCGATGAAGCGGTACTCACCAATGAGTTTGCCTTGACTATCGAACTTATGAATACCCAAAAAATCCATATAGACCGGACGATGAACAGGTGAGACGTGGCTTGATTTTGATAGCATTAGTACCCTCGGGCCTGTTAGCAGCTTTTTGAGCTCTGTTGGCAATTGGCTAAAACTCTCCGACAAGCTATCTTCACTACTGCCGCGTAATAAGCCAAGGCCGCTGTTACCAATAGAGTATAGATTCAAATCCTCATTATTAACCTCATTCATCCCCTCTTTTTCTAAGCGATACTCTCGGTAGCCTAAAAATATAAAATTATCATCTAATATCCAATCCAAAAAGGCTTGAATCTCTTGCTGCGAGTAAAACACCTCAGGCAAAGTCTGTTTTGATAGCTCGTTTTTTATCTGCGTTAGGCGCTCATGCATGTGCTGCCAGTCGCCAACTACCGTATCTAGTGTATCCACCTTCTCTAGCAGCATTTGTTGTAGATCCGCCAATTCGCTATCGTCTTGATAAGCAATTTCGCATTGGATCAGTGATAGATGCGAGGTTGCGCTCTCAGTGGCGCTATCGATTTGAGTAATATGACCGTCGTCATCGCGCTCTACACTTATGATCGTATTGTAGGTGCGGTGTACGTTTATGCCTTGAGCCTCAAGACTCATCAAGATAGTATCCACCAGAAAGGGGCGATCATAGGCAACCATCTGAATGATGGTATGGGAGCTATGAAAATGCTGCTCTTCGGCAATAGGGTTTAGTATTTTTAATTGCGGTTTGTCACCTTTATAAGCCTTCAACAAGATAAAGTGGTGTAGTGCCATGCCGGCTAGATCGACATTGTCAATCTGATCAGCGATTTCGTGATGCAAAGTGCGATAGTAGCTTTGCATAAACGGCTCTACCAGTGACTTATCCTTTTGCACATAACTTGTGGCAATGTCACTGATTTGGCTAATATCCTCTTTACTGATACTCAAAGAGTTTGGCATAGCGTTTTCCTTATTATAGATTTTGTTTATCACGGTGTTTTTCGGTTTTATGTATTTTGAGCCAGTATGGTTGAATACGGCTAACGACTCAGAATGAGTAATGACGTTACTGTCTTTATTAAAGCGCTTATTTAGTGAAGTGTAACGCACCTATGCGCTCAGCTGTAGCGTTCAACATTATTTCATGCATTAAGCAGTCGTTAATAACCTTTGCTAATGAGACCACTGAGCTTAAAGTCAAGACTGAAAGATGAGCCAGTCACTACTTACTATTAGCGCTCAGCAGAGTTTATTTTTGCGTTCGCGGTGGGTTTTATACTCATAACAATTCATACAAATTATTTGTTAGAATACGCCATAGTAAATGAGGCGGGCTTGCAGAGTTATACATAAGCCATGATGCTTGATCGTCATTAAGAACTGACAATAACAACACTCAATAAACGCATTCAATAAACAACATAGTCGATTAAATCGATATAAAGGTGAAACGTATGATGAAGGTTTTGGTAATAGGTGCCGGTGGACGTGAGCATGCATTGGCTTGGCAGTGTGCCAAAGATAACAATGTTGAGACCGTTTATGTCGCACCAGGTAATGCAGGCACGGCGCTGGAGCCTAAATGCCAAAATATCGTTTTGGATAATAAAGACACTGATAATGAGCACAGCGCCGTTATAGAGTTTTGTCAATATAATGATATCGATATCGTCATCGTTGGCCCTGAGGCGCCTTTAGTGACTGGTATAATCGATGCTTGCCGCAAGGCAGGCGTGCAAGCTTGGGGGCCGACTGCTTATTGCGCGCAGCTAGAGGGCTCAAAGACCTTTGCCAAAGAGTTTATGCAAAACAACAATATTCCGACGGCAGCTTACCAAGGCTTCACGGATGCAGCCAGTGCCAAAGCTTATGTCGACGAACAAGGCGCGCCTATCGTTATCAAAGCCGATGGCCTTGCCGCAGGTAAAGGCGTTATCGTCGCTGAGACTACTGAGCAGGCCCATGTAGCTATTGATGATATGCTAGCTGATAATAAGTTTGGCGATGCCGGTAGCCGCGTGGTTATTGAGCAATTTTTGCAAGGCGAAGAAGCCAGCTTTATTTGTATGATTGATGGCGACAACATTTTGCCGATGGCCACTAGCCAAGATCATAAACGTGCCTTTGAAGGTGATACCGGCCCGAACACTGGTGGTATGGGCGCTTACTCTCCTGCACCGGTCGTCACCGATGAGGTCCATAACAAAGTTATAACGCAGGTCATTCAGCCGGTCGTTGATGCGATGAATGCCGCTGGCCACCCTTATACTGGTTTTTTATATGCAGGTTTAATGATTGATGATGCAGGCGACCCTTACGTCATTGAATTCAACTGCCGTTTTGGCGATCCAGAGACGCAGCCTATCCTGATGCGCTTGCAATCATCAATAGTAGATTTAGTGACAGCAGGGCTAGCAGGTCAGCTACCAAAAGAGGCGAATTGGGATGAGCGCCCTGCTCTAGGTATCGTTATCGCCTCAAAAGGCTATCCAGAAACGTCATCCAAAGGCGATGTAATATCAGGCCTACCTGAGCTTGACGATCAGCAGTCTGTAAAAGTATTTCATGCGGGGACTGATTTTACTAAAGAAGTAGAAAATTTAGATATCAATATCAATACTCAAAGTCATAGCGATAAAGAAATTGTCACGAATGGCGGTCGTGTTGTTTGTGTGACTTCGCTCGCTGATAGCATCTTAAATGCACAACAAGCAGCATTGAGCGTCGCAGGCGCTATTAGCTTTGAGGGTGCACATTATCGCCGTGATATTGGTTATCAAGCGATTGCTCGCGAAGACTAAAGCTAGCTCAAAATAAACAATAAATGCTTGCTGGGAAGTGGCCACACCCTTATTGTCGGCAAGGTTGTGCTGCTGTGATACAATTTTGTGCACTCGTAAGGTTTTTGACTTGCATTCATAGCGGCGCACCCACAAATCATTATTAACCTAGTGAATGATTATATTTATGGCAAATGATGTGTATAAACCTACTAATAATAAGCAGTCAATTGATAACCTAAAAACCTCTGGGTTTGAGCGTCGGATGTCTATTGCTAAGACTTCTTTGAATATTGGTCGCCGCTGGGCAGGTAATAGTGTGTCTGGCATGTTTTTGGGTAAAGAAGCTCGCTCGGCGCGCAACCAAGTGTTTATGGAAGCACAAGCTAACTATGTGGCAGAAGAGCTTGGTAAGCTTAAGGGTTCAGTAGTCAAGATCGGACAGATGCTAGCTTTGTATGGTGAGCATATTCTACCTCCTGAGATTACTCGCGCGCTACAAACCTTAAACGACGATACAGCAACCTTAGCATGGCCAGGAATTGAGCTAACTTTACGCCGTACTTTAGGCGAAAAGTTCAATGAGCTTGATATCGATCAAGTGCCTATTGGTACCGCTTCCCTCGCCCAAGTACATCGCGCTACCATAAAAGCGACTGGCGAAGAGGTGGTATTAAAGATTCAGTATCCAGGCGTTGCCGATGCTATCGACTCAGACTTAGCGCTATTCAAACGCTTGCTAAAAGTGAGTAATGCCGTACCGCAAACTCGTGCTTTAGATACTTGGTTTGAAGAGATTCGAGATCTACTGCACGTTGAGGTTGATTATAATATCGAAGCGGCGACCACTGAGCGTTTTTATGGGCGGCTACAAGATGACCCGCGTTATGCTGTGCCTAAGATATACCGCGACTTCTCAAGTCAGCGCTTATTATGTATGTCTTATGAGTCCGGCGTTCCAGTGACTTCTGTACGACTAAAAGAGTTATCTGCTGAGCGGCGTAATGCTATAGGCCAAGCAGCTATCGAGATTATGATGCAAGAGATATTTGTATGGGGCGAGATGCAAACCGACCCGAACTTTGGCAATTATCTAGTACGCATTAGCGATAGCATGGATGAGCCTGATAAGCTGGTACTGCTCGACTTTGGAGCCATTCGCCAGTTCGATTATGAGCTATTAACGATTGCTCATGGCTTATTAAAGGCGGGTTATTATCATGATCACCAAGCGATGATGAACGCTATGACAGGCTATGAGTTCTTTGATACCATGAGCCAAAAAGTCAGCTCTGATATTGCTAATATATTTTTATTAGCTACCGAGCCCTTTAGCGATACGGCAAGTAATCCAGACATCCCTACTAAAGTCTTAGATGATAATCAGCGCTATATTTGGTCCAACAGTAAGCTACACTCGCGCATCTCTGCCGCCGCTACTACTGCTATGCAGTCTTTTGAGTTTAATTTGCCACCCAAAGAGTTTATGTTTATTAGCCGTAAGTTTATTGGTGCTTATACTTTTTTAACGGTTTTGGATGCTCATACTGATTCTGATAAACTGGTTAAGCCATTTTTATAGTGCAAAAATAAGCCAGATTTTTGACCGCCCTTTTTTTAGGGGCGGTTTTTTAAGATTTATTATTATTTGCTTAGGCTATTTTATATCTACAATCTATGTGTGACAGCCTCTCCATTGACGCTATCTCTGCTTTTTTCGCCCCCTTTGTGCTAATAAAGTTAGCTCACTTGCCAAGTATCGAACCTAGTTTGATAACCCTTAGGCTTAACCATAGTCAACTGCCAACACGTCTCTTTACGAGCTAGATATTTGATCTCAAAATGCGTACGCTGACTGTTTGCCGGAACCTCTGCTCTTGTGTTGGGTAGACACCACAGCGTGCCGGCCTGCTCTTGTGCATTGGCCATGTACTGCTCTATATTAGTTGCTAACACAATCTTGCCATCGGTTTGCAAGCGTGATAGTAAGAACTCAAAGAACGGCATATTTAACCACTGCTGATTAGGGTTATGCTGCTCAGGATTGGGATAGAGTAAGTATATTTGACTGATACTGTTAGGGGCTATTGCTTGCACTATCCAAGCGATTGCGTCGGCGTGGACAGGAGTAAGGTTTGCTAACTGCTGCGTCTCAGCTATTTTAGAGAAAGCCTCAAACTTATTACGCGTACGTTCAATGGCAATCAAATGTTTATCAGGGTTTTTCTTAGCAAAGCTTAGCGCGTGCATACCCTTCCCTGCCCCGATTTCGATAACGATAGGTGGGCTACTCTTTTGCTTGTTGGTTAGTATCTCAGGTATAACAAAGTTACGCGGTTTTGATAATTTTGTAGGCTGGAAGGGTCTGCTTTGTTTATGTGATAAATGTTTTTCGTTAGTCATTATTTTCTCTTTGTGCGTGATGTATATTTTTCATAATTTCTTTTTTGCTTAGGCTATTTGAGTTCGCTGTATTATGTTATTTCTTGCTTGATTTCTCTTTAGGTTTTTTGCCTCTATTTTTGGCATTTGCGCCTTAGTCTGCGTTGTCTTTTATAAAGCACATGCTATTATAACGGCTGTTATTTATTAAAATCTAAAAAGTTGCCCTGTGCTTATGACTGACACGACTGACACTACCCCACCAAAAAGCTATCCTTGCCCGCGCTGCGGCACCCTCACAGCTTGGCAAGATAATAAATCCAAGCCTTTTTGTAGTGAGCGCTGTAAGCTCATTGACTTAGGCGCTTGGGCCAGTGAAGAATACACTTTACCCGCTGAGTCCACTCCATTTTCTGATGAATTATAACGCTAACGTTTTGTGGTCAGTATGGTAGCACCTAACAATTGAGCCCATTATTATAACAAATCACCCCAGAACCTACCCTCTCACATTTATATTTTAAGGATGTCCGTATGTCAGCGACTTATCTGATGCCTACCTATAATCGTCAACCGATAAGCTTTATGCGCGGGTCAGGCAGTTGGCTCTATACAAAGGACGATACCCCTTATTTAGATGCGCTGACCGGTATTGCCGTTTGTGGTTTAGGCCATTGTCACCCAAAAGTCACCGAAGCCATTCAGCAGCAAGCCGCCACTTTGATGCATACCAGTAACCTATTCGGTATCGATTGGCAAGAGCGCGCGGGTGAAGCGCTGTGTACAGCGGCGCAGATGGATAGCGTGTTCTTTGCTAATAGTGGCGCTGAGGCTAATGAAGCGGCACTGAAAATGGCACGACTTTATGCACATAATAAAGGCTTTAAACGCCCTAAAGTTATCGTCATGGAACACTCCTTTCATGGTCGTACCTTACTATCTTTGTCTGCCACAGCTAATCCAAAGGCACGTGAAGGCTTCTTTACTTTAGATGAGGACTTCATCCGGTTGCCGTTTGGTGATATCGAAGCTATCAGACAAGCCGCTAGCGACAATGACGAGATTTGCGCTATCTTGGTAGAGCCCATTCAAGGTGAAGGCGGCCTTAATACTGCGGCTAACGGCTTTACTTATCTAGAAGAGCTGCAAGCGGTATGTGACGCTCACGATTGGCTCTTTATGCTCGACGAAGTACAAACAGGTAATGGCCGTACTGGCAAATATTTTGCTTATCAGCACAGTAAAGCGCGTCCTGACGTATTAACCACAGCGAAAGGCTTAGGCAATGGTTTTCCGGTAGGTGCTTGCTTGGTACGTGGCCGAGCTAAAGACTTATTCGGTGCAGGCAGCCATGGCTCTACTTACGGCGGTACTCCGCTAGCAAGCCGCGTCGTCCATAGCGTGTACGAGGTGTTATCTGATAGCGGCGTAATGGACAACGCTGTGTTTGAAGGTCAGTTTATTCGCGACAGCTTAGCTAGTGAGTTGCAGCAATACGGTGTTACCACGCGCGGCGCCGGCACGATGATCGGTATCGTTTTGCCAGAAGATACGGATTGTAGTCAACTGGTTAATCTTGCTCGCGATGAGCAGCAGCTTATCATCAACGTCACTGGCGGTCATGTCATTCGTTTACTGCCGCCACTCAACATCAGCCGTTGTGAAAGCACGCAAGTGGTTGAGCGTCTGCATAATTTATTAAAACCGCGACTTTAACGCTAAGCTTTTATTGAAACCTTAAAAAACAGAATTAAAAAAAAGCCTTTAGATGACATAGCTCTAAAGGCTTTTTAACTCTATAAGCGTACTAATTAAACGAGATGGCATAGTTAAAATGATAAGCCATTCAAAGCCTATTAACTGGCATGAAAGTACTTTTTTAATACCTCTAAGCAGCGAGTAATTTTGGCAGGCTGCTGTTCGCGATTCAAGGTCACCGCGTACAGTACAAAACTTGGTAATTGATAGCCAGTTAATACTTCTACTAAGTTACCGTTTTCAAGCTCACGCTTAACATCCATCTCCATAATTCTGATGATACCATGACCCTCTTTTGCCAAAGTTAGTGCCATAAAAACGTTATTGGTATGAATACGCGAGTCCATTTTGATACGCGTTTTTTTACTGGTTTCTGTTTTTGATAGCTCAACATAGCTTGCATCTTGCATAATATCGATACAGATGAGCTGATGATCGGCTAAATCTTTTGGGCTCTCTATTTTTTTGTGCTGACGCAAGTATTGCGGTGAGGCCACTAGTAGCTGACGCACATCTGATAAAGGGTGACTGCTCAGCGCAGAGTTATCGATACTTGGGCTCATACGCACAGCGATATCGATGCGCTCATCAATCATATCCACATAGCGGTTATCTGCTAGATAGGTAATACTCAAATCATCGTGAGCTGCCATCCAAGTCGATAACGCCGGCAATATATGGTGCACGCCAAGCTCAGGCGTGGTCGCAATACGCAAGCTACCAGCCAGCTCATCGCGTAATTGATTGACCTTGATACGGCCTTGCTCAGCGGCACTCACGACATCTTTTGCTGACTCGTAAAAGCTCTCGCCCGCCTCCGTTAAGCTCAGCTTACGAGTAGATCGATGTAGTAGCACTACGCCCAGCTCATTTTCCAAAGAACGTATCTGTTGGCTGACGGCACTAGTGGTAATCCCAAGCTCCCGAGCTGAACCACTAAAAGAGCCGTGCTCGACCACACTCGCGAACACAGCCATACCGCGCAAATTATCTAACATATTGTCACCTAAACTCTTTTTTAATTTTTAATATAACTTAACCATTATAACTAATTAAAAAAACTTTACCTATCTTTAATATATCTAAAGCGTACACTTAATGAGTCGCATATTTTGATAATATGCTATATATCGATAAAATAGCATTTAGCACATTGACTAAGTTATCTTTATTTATTGAGCTTGTCTCTTGATGAGAATCATATCAGTGTATCTTCCAACTTAGGTGAGCTTCACCTTACCCATTTTGCCTTCGCCGCGCTCAGTCAAATAGCGCATCACTGGCGACGCTAATAGTAGCTCTTGTGCGCTTTGTGCTGCTTGCTCCAGTCGTAACTTCTGGCGACTTTCAGGCGTCTTGTCTGCAGTTTTCTGGGCACTATCGTCTATCTCTAAACTGATATCTGCTTGCGTAAACTGTTGTTTCAACGTCGCCGCCAGCTGCTGAAAAGTAGCTTGCAAATGCTTACTATCAATACTAGTCACAAAAGCAGATGGACCATCACACAGACCCGTCATCATACCTTGACGAGCTAAAGCGAGCTCATCTGAGGCTAGAATACCCTCTTCGCGCGCCGTCTGTAACCAGTAGTCCCACTTCTCAGGCGTCCACTCGCCGACTAATTCTTGCGGTGCACAGCGCAATAATGCTCTAGGATCATCGACTGCTAAATGAGAGGAATGTTGAATATTTTGCGAGCTGGTTTGTTGTAAGCCTTCAGTAGCTTCAAGATTAGCGCTAGGCTGTAGCTGGGCAGCAGCCTGACTCTCTTTTTCAGCAGCAGTTACTGACGAATCACTAATCTCAACCGCTGCGTTATCGAACCCTTGTTCCTGATCATGTGTTGATTGAATTTCAGGTTCAGGTTCAGGTTCAGGTTCAGGTTCAGGTTCAGGTTCAGGTTCAGGTTCAGGTTCAGGTTCAGGTTCAGGTTCAGGTTCAGGTTCACTAGAGGTTGCGATTAGTGGCTGAGCAACGTCAACAGGGTCGTCATCTATATATTGTTTTTGCTCTGACGTTGGCTCATAGTCAGACTGACTCTCAGTGTTAGTGTTTTTGAGGTCTTGCTCATCATCGCTTGGATGAAGAGCGCTCTTATGCTCGATCTCATAGGACGTTAAGTTCTGATTTGAGGTGACAATATGATCTACTGAGGGCATTGAAGCCGTCGCAGTCTCATCATCATTATTACTAGGTATCACTACTTCATCAGTCGGCAGCGGACGAAACGCCAGCAGGCGCAAAATACACATTTCAAGCGCTTGCATAGGAGTGCTCGCAAGCTTAATACCTTCACGAGCTTGCACCACAATCTCATAATACAGCTGTAATACATCAGGGCTAATACGCTGCGCTAACTCGTTGATCGTTTGCGCTTGTGTCTCATTAACGTTTAGAGCCACCTCAGGCAACAGCTGAGTCAACGCCAATTGATGTAGCAGCTCAGCCAATCCATCGAACATACTAGTAGCGTCAACCATTTGCGCGCGCATCTGCTCAATGTGTGCAGCTACTGCCGACTTGTCATGATGATAGATATCTGTTATTAAGCGCACTAAGTCTGCAGCATCAATCAAGCCAAGCATAGCGTTGACCGTCTCATCATCAAGCGCGCCTTGCCCAAAAGCAATCGCTTGATCGGTCAACGACATAGCATCACGCACTGAGCCCTTTGCCGCGCTTGCCAACTGCCAAAGCGCTGGCTGGGTGAACGCCACTTGCTCTTGAGTGAGTACCTTAGCCAAATGCTCACTAAGCAAAGTCTGCGGCAAGGGTCGAAGCACAAACTGTAAGCAGCGTGAGATGATAGTGACTGGCAGCTTTTGCGGGTCAGTGGTCGCAAGTAAAAACTTGACGTGCTCAGGTGGCTCTTCTAAGGTCTTTAATAGTGCGTTGAAGCTGTGCGTCGATAGCATATGCACTTCATCAATAAGATAAACCTTGTAGCGTCCCTGGCTTGGTGCATAAGGCACATTATCTAATAGCTCACGGGTATCCTCGACCTTGGTACGAGAGGCGGCATCTATCTCGATTAGATCAATAAAGCGGCCCTGATCGATGGCCACACAGTTGTCGCATACTCCGCAAGGTGTGCTAGTAATGCCGGTATCACAGTTTAAGCACTTTGATAAAATGCGCGCGATTGTAGTTTTACCGACACCGCGAGTACCAGTAAACAAATAAGCATGATGCAGACGGTTATAGTCAATCGCATTAATCAATGCCTGCGAGACGTGGGTTTGCCCTACAAGCTCATGGAAGTTTTTAGGGCGGTATTTTCGGGCTAAAACTTGATACTGTTGCGTCATAATAGTTGCCAATATAGCAGTGCTAAATAAGGGGTACAGAGGTTTATTACAAAAGGATGAGCTCGGTATCGATACTATTTTTCTAGTAATGCATCTTTCTAGTATCCTCTACGCCTAATGCCTGTTTTAGTCCTTCCTATTTGAAAGAATATCTGTTTTTTAGCAAAAAACTATAGAGCGTTCGAAAGTACCGATGAGTCGTTGTTTATAGTGCTTACCTAGAGCAAGTCAATGATTGAGTCAGTGACAGCTATCAAGACTGTGATTTGAGCTCAGCTAATTGCTCATATAAGCGCTGCATTTCTGCATTGATAACAGAGCCACTTTGATAGAAAATATCAATCATAACTTCAGTGTTTACGCTATCCCTAGAGTCTCTGTGCTCGACTCCAATTAAGAATAAATCTTCCATTATGGGCTCTTGTAGATGAGCGTTGAGCTCTGCTAATAAATCTTGGTAGTTGCTACGAACCTTATTGGCGCTAAGCGGGCTACTTTCGTATTGCGCGTAAAACACCAGCATATAGTGACAGCTAGAGCGGTTGTAAGAAGGCTGATGATCGATATAACCATTCCAACGCGATTGCGCATCCTTATACTTATAGTCTAATATCCGCTCGACTAAACTGGCACAAGTATAGAGAGACTCATCGACTAGTAATTCAACTTGTGCTTTGGGCAGAGGTGCTCTTGCTTCATAGTAGCGCTGCACAAGGCTATTAAAAAGCTTACACCACATGTCCGACTTTTTAATGATATCGGCTGATACTTTCTCAATAGACGCGGGTGTCGAAGCGTGCATTATCTCTAGTAAGCGTGGCTCTACCTGCTCTAATAGGTTGTTATCTACTAGCTGCTGTTGTACTTGTAGCGCTTTTTTATAAAAGTCTGATGATTGTAAAAACCCTCCCAACAATGTCGACTCATCGTCAAAAGATTGCATCGCTGTCAGATGACTTCGATGAAACTGTAAAAACGCCGTAACATCAGCAGGAGTTTGTAGTTGTCTTAATATTTTACTAAAGTTTTGCAGACTAAATATCTGTAGAATACTTTTTTCATCATCCAGATCTAATACACAATCTTCTGCAAAGAACTGACTACCGTACTCGTACTGCACATCATGTAACGAGCTATTGGCTTGGGCGCGGCTTTGATTATTTGAATGCTTAATCGCCAAGGACGTTAAACCGATAAAGTATACGGCTTTGTCTGCATTAGCAGGACTTTGCCTATCAATCAGACTATGGTTGCTTGAGTAGACCTGCGCATGGCGCTTCATCAACTGATTAACGACATCCTTTCTCCAAACTCTTACCTGCGAGGCGTCTATATCGTACTGACTGACCTCAGCGATGACTTCATTCACCAATACATAAAGCACCGCTTCGGAGAATTCAAAAACAAAGTCATAGCCTTGAAAATAGTCCCTACTAGTCGTGTTTTTAGCACTGATTTGATATAAAGATAAAAAGCTTTGAAGAATCAGAGTTTGCCAAGGTGAAGCGCTATGCGAATTTTCCATAATATTCCTATAAATAATATTCCTATAAATGATATCCCTATAAATAACATCCTTAAAATCGCTACTTGTGACTGCTGCTTGTAACTAAGGAGCATAAGGTAGTATCGAATACATTCCTAAATGACTAATCACAAGCACTTCTTAGAAACTAAATTTTAGAAACTAACGATTATTATATCGTTAATTAAACCTTATAGTAGATTAATGTCTAATAAGCAACGCGTTACGCACCTAACTTCACGGGCTTTATCTCAGACTAGTCTTCGATTTTGCGGCGCATATGCGGGAACAGTATTACATCCCGAATGCTAGCTGAGTCGGTAAATAGCATCACTAAACGATCGATACCAATACCCTCGCCTGCCGTTGGCGGTAAACCATAGGATAAAGCTTCTATATACTCTTCATCAAAATGCATCGCCTCATCATCGCCCGCGTCTTTTTCAGCGACTTGACCACGGAAACGTTCCGCCTGATCAGCAGGATCGTTCAGCTCGCTAAAACCGTTCGCCAATTCTCGGCCACCGATAAACAGCTCAAAGCGGTCAGTAATCTCAGGGTTGTCATCATTACGGCGTGCCAGCGGTGAGGTCTCTGCTGGATATTCAGTAATGAAAGTCGGCTGACGCAATTGATGCTCAGCAGTTTCTTCAAAGACGATAGTTTTGAGTTTACCAACACCAAAGACGTCATTTACCGGTTGTTTTAACGTATTTTCGACATAGTCAGCCAGATAGTCACGATCATCGATACGAGCCATATCAAAGCCTTCGGCATATTGAGCAATCGCATCAGACATCGATAAGCGCGCAAACGGTGCTTTGAGACTAATGGCTTCGTCTTGATAAGTCAGCTCAGTAGTACCCAAAATATCAATCGCTAACTTATGGAATAAACGCTCGGTCAAATCCATTAGATCATGATAATCAGCATAAGCTTGATAAAATTCAATCATGGTGAATTCAGGATTATGACGAGTCGATACGCCTTCATTACGAAAACTGCGGTTAATCTCAAAGACTTTTTCAAAACCGCCAACGACTAGGCGCTTGAGATATAACTCTGGAGCGATACGTAGATATAATGGCATATCTAAAGCATTATGATGAGTCTCAAACGGACGGGCTACTGCGCCGCCTGGTATCGGATGCATCATTGGCGTCTCAACTTCCATAAAACGCTCATTCAGCATAAACTGGCGGATACCACTAATCACTTGGCTGCGAATCATAAAAGTATCGCGCGTCGACTCATTGGTCATCAAGTCTAAATGACGATTACGGTACCGCGCTTCAATATCAGCGAGACCGTGAAATTTATTCGGCATTGGTCGTAGCGCTTTGGTAAGTAGAGTAAACTCTTCGATATGTACATAAAGATCGCCTTTACCTGAGCGGCCGATATAGCCTGACACCCCAACGATATCACCTAGATCTAGTGATTTTATGCGGGCGCGCGTCTCCTCATCTAGCTCTTTACGAGCGACATAAAGCTGAATGCGGCCTGTCATATCTTGAATAACAATAAACGAGCCACGGTTGAGCATGACGCGTCCTGCAACATTCACTTGCGTCTTCTCTCCATTCGCCGCTTTTTCTTCTATTTCTTGCTTATCAATGCCTTCAAAGGCCGTTTGCAAATCTTGTGCATAGTCAGTGCGCTTAAACTGATTGGGATAAGGGGTCTTACCAGAAGCGCTAATATCATCAAGCTTAGCTTGCAGTTGCGCGATAAGTTCGTTAGCTTCCTCAGCAGTAGGCGCTTGTTCTTGTTGGTTTTGATTATTTTTTGACATAACATTCTCAAATTTGATGGGTTTTGTTCTTGTTGGACACTTCTAACACTATGACACTAGATTAAAACGGTTAAGTTAAAAAGCACTGCTTGAAAAACACTAGGATAAAACCTAGCCTGCGCTTATCACTTAGCTTATAGACAATAGGATGGTACTACTCACCGCCAATACTCGCCATCAGATCAGCCTGATGCTCGCGTAGTAGCGCATCTAAAAGCTCATCTAAATCACCTTCCATGATGGAGTCTAGCTTATAAAGGGTCAAGTTAATACGGTGATCGGTCATGCGCCCTTGCGGGAAGTTATAAGTACGAATGCGCTCACTACGATCGCCACTACCAACAAGGTCGCGGCGCATCTCATCTGCCGTATCGACCTGTGCTTGTACTTTGGCTTGCTGAATACGTGAGATCAGCATTTGCATCGCTTTAGCGCGGTTTTTATGTTGGCTTCGCTCTTGCTGACACTCGGCGACTACCCCAGTAGGAATATGAGTTAAGCGTACTGCTGAATCAGTAGTGTTAACGTGCTGACCACCGGCGCCGCTAGCTCGGAACGTATCCATCTTAATATCCGCTGGATTAAGATCGACACTGTCATCAATCTCAACCTCTGGCATCACTGCTACCGTACACGCTGAGGTATGCACTCGGCCTTGGCTTTCGGTCTCAGGTACTCGCTGTACACGGTGCGCGCCTGATTCAAACTTTAGACGACCATAGACACTATTGCCTGATATGCGGCTAATGATTTCTTTATAACCGCCATGCTCACCTTCATTAGCAGACAGCACTTCGACAGTCCAGCCTTGATTTTGTGCGTATTTTTGGTACATGCGAAACAGATCGCCTGAGAATATAGCCGCTTCATCACCGCCAGTACCAGCGCGAATCTCTAGGAACGCGGGCACTTTGTCATTAGGGTCTTTTGGTAGCATCATGACGTTGAGATCTTCTTCCATCTTGGCGATGGCGGCGCGAGCACTATCAATCTCATCTTGCATCATCTCTTTCATTTCAGGGTCTGATGCATCCTCAAGCATCATTTGCGCATCAGCTTGATCCGTTTCAGCACGGCCATAATTGAGCCACAAAGTCGTAATTTCCATCAAGTCGCTATGCTCAACCGACAGCTCACGGAATTTATTATTATCGCTGATGACATCAGGGTCAGATAATAAAGCGGTGACCTCTTCATAACGGTCTACCATTTGGTCTAAACGCAGGCGTAAGGATTCTTTCATAAAAGATCTTTTTATTAGCTAAGTAAAATAAGAGAGCAATTATAGCAAATTTTTACCCTTATATTAAAAACACTCAGTAATCTTCTTGTTTAAAGCTAAAACCAAAAAAAATAGCTAAGAGTGCTCTTAGCTATTTTTAAGAATATAAGTACTAAACTGAGTAGGCTTACTAAGCTTAATTACGTTTTACACTTTACGCACCAGTACCGAACCGATTGAGTAACCAGCGCCAAACGAGCAGATGACGCCCAAATCGCCCGATTGTAGCTGATCTTTATAGCGGTGGAAAACAATCATCGGGCTTGCTGAGCTGGTATTAGCAAATTCATCGATAACACTTGGCACGATGGCTTTGTCCGCATCACGCCCAACGACAGTACGCAAGATTAAATCAAGCATATTGGCATTGGCTTGGTGGAGCCACATCATCTTCACATCATCCGCTGATAGCTCGTTTTCTGTTAGATGTTCGGTGATAATCTCCGACACTTTCGGACAAACTTCACGGAAGACTTTACGACCGTTTTGCAAAAACAGCTTATCTGTAACCGGTGCTTTAAGATCTGGATACATCTCAGTCTCAGCCGCCAAGTACTCGGAGCGATCCATAAAGCCGTATTCGTTTTTGATGTTGGTTGAGAACTGGGTAAATAGCTTAGAATTTAGAATCTCATAGCCTTTAGGGGTGTCTAACTCCTCAACAATACTAGCGGTTGCCACATCACCAAAGATAAAGTGGCTGTCACGGTTACGCCAGTTCAGATGCGCTGAGGTAATCTCGACGTTGACGACGGCGACGCGCTTAGCCAGTCCTGAGATAATTGAGCCGTGCGCTTGTGACAGACCAAAAGTAGCAGCGCTACAAGCGACGTTCATGTCATAAGCGAAACCGCCTACCATGCCGATAGCGTTTTGAATCTCGATGGCGACGGCAGGATAAGTGCGCTGAAAGTTCGAACAGGCTAGAATAATACCGTCTAGATCATTCGCCTCAAGTCCAGCGTCCGCTAGGGCATCATTCAATGCCGCCACGCCCATCTCTGCCATAACCGATAGCTCTTCGCCAAGCTTACGATAAGGGATAACGGGCGCCATGATCTCAGGGTTAAGGATGCCATCTTTTTCCATCACATAACGGGATTTGATGCCTGAGACTTTTTCGATGAATGCAGCCGATGAAGGCTCAAGGGCCGTGATAGTGTCATTAGCAATCTCGTCAGCATGTTGCTCGTTGTAGTTCTCTACATACTGGTTAAAGGACTCAACTAGCTCTTCATTACTAATGCTATAGGGAGGGATATACAGGCCAGTGCCGGTGATACAAGTCGTCATGATAAGCTTCCTTGTCTACTACTAGGTGTCTTTGATAAGCGTAAAATGGGTAAAATAAGAAGTGGCTGTTGCATAACTCTTATTTCAGTGAATAACTGTAAACTAAAACGGTTATTGTTATTATGCCTGAATATTATAATTTTGCTAATAGTTTGTTACAAATAACTATTAACTGCGATGTAACCTTAGGTTTTGCCCGACTCTTGTCTTCAGCTGAGCTATAATAGAGCAACTGAACCTCCCCCTTGATACTGACTCAACTCGACTATACTACTGGAAACCCTGATGGTAGAACTTTTTAATTGGCTTTTTGGTCAATATGCGGACTACTCCACCTTATTTATCAGTCTAGAGCTCATCGCCGTCAGCTGCGGGGTTGCAAGTGTGCTGCTGGCGAGTCGACTCAATGTCTTAGTCTTCCCTATCGGTCTGATCAGTACGGCGATCTTTGTTTATTTGCTATGGCAGTGGCAGTTGTTTGGCGATATGTTTATCAATGCCTATTATACTGTCATGAGCTTGTATGGCTGGTTTAACTGGACAAAAAATAAAGCACAACTTCAGAACCGTGCCAAAAAAAACATTCAGTCTGGCTCCGAGATACAATCTGAGGTACAAGTTGAGCGTATTAATAAACAGGATCTGCCGATATTAGCGCTTTTAGCAGTAGCAACTATCGCCTTTGTGGCGCTAGTGTATTATTTTCGGCCTGTTATTAATAATAACTTCAGCTTCGATGGCGTCGTATTAGGCCTTCATCTATTCACTTGGGTAGATTATACCGATATGCTCACCACAGCGCTGTTTTTGATGGCAATGTGGCTGATGGCACGACGCAAAATTGAGCACTGGCTATTGTGGATCGTCGCCGATGCCATCTCCGTACCGCTATACTTTTATAAAGGCTTTACTTTTACCGCGTTTCAATACGTGATTTTCACACTCATTGCAATTTGGGCTTATTATGAATGGCAACAACGCTATCGCAGTCAATCCACAGTTAAGACAGCATACGCCTGATTCAGTCTTTACTGTTGCTATCTTAGGTGCAGAGAGTACCGGTAAGACAACCTTGTGTCAGGATTTGGCTGAGCATTTCAGTCGTCAAGGGACTAGTGCGTGGGTGCCTGAATATATGCGTGACTACTTGCAAGACAAATGGAACCAACAGCAGGCCACTTGCACTTGGCAGGACTTACTTCCTATAGCCCAAGGTCAAATCGAGCTTGAAAATAAACTCGCTCAGCAAGTCGCGCAAACCGTGCATACCAACCATACCAACAAAGGCTATTTATTTTGTGATACTAGTCTCTTTGAGATAATGGTTTATTCAAACTGGTACTATGGTGACTGTCCTCTTGCCCTGACTCAGGCGGCACTGGCGCATCATTATGACCTGATACTACTGACTGAGGTCGATACGCCGTGGGTCGCCGATGATTTGCGTGATGCGCCGCATGAGCGTGATGAGATTAGCCGCTACTTTGCAGATCAGCTTAGTATTCATCACAAGTCATTTAGACGTATTGGTGGTGGTAGACAGACTCGTGTTATACAGGTAGCAGAGTGGTTAAACAATTTTTATTGTGTGTAAAATTTTGCTTAGGCTATTTTAATAAAAACAATGACTGGTATGGCTTATCTGACAATCTGGCTATTGAGCGCTTTTGCCCAGTTTTTGCAGTTATTCTGACAGCGCGAGCATATTTGATTAGGGGTTGTGATATGCTCGATATAACCGCAGTACATGCAAGCATAATGCACGCCTGACTCTACCTGCTCCACTGGCTGATACTGCTTAGGAAAAAGCGGCATACCGTAGCCTGTTTGCTCAGGTGGGTATAATAAGACGCTAAAATTGCCATCGGTTTCTAGCAGGCCGGTACGCACTTGCCCTAGATGCTCCACGCCCTGCTGACGCATCTCAGCAAAAAACTCATCGTGCGACATCTTGCCTTTTTTGATTTTGTCGAGCACCAGCATCCCATCTTCTACGATATACAGCGATCTTCCTTCTAGCAAATTTTCAAACGGCTGAAACTTCATCATCGCCCACGTACACAAGCGATACAGCAAGATGACGGTACTCATAATCAGCACCGCTTGGATGATCGGTAAATCCTCAGTAAACATCGGGTCGCCAGCGATAGAGCCTAATGACAAAATGATAGTCAGCTCAAATATAGATAACTGACGGACGCCGCGCTTACCCGTAAAGCGCAAGAACATAATAATCAGTACAAACATCACAGTCACACGTACCAATATCTCTAGGACAAATGCCCACGTGGTATCATAAATAAAAATACTCGCCCAATCCATAAATGGTTCCTTGTTGATATTACTATTGATTTACCGCTTGCCGGTATTAGTAACCTAAACACAGTCCCTACCGGCTCAAACTTTGAGCTGAGTATGCAAAGCAACTGGCATGCACCAAACTTTATAGGTAAAGCTTTGCCGAATACTAAAGACTTTAGTGCTGAGGGATTTACTGCTAACTGGCAAAACCAGTACCTGACTGTGGCTAATAATCAATATTTATCGCAGTGCTTGAGCACGGCAAACAATAGCTGCACCGTTGATAGCAGAGCGCGCTTAAACAATGGCAATCATGCTGATTATGAGGCGGCAGCAGTCGTCGTACAAGAAGCTGCCGGTAGCATAGGTAGCACCAATCACGGCAACCTAAATAGCGTGCGTCTTAATAGCTTTGGGGTCAGTTTCGCAGAACCTAACGATGTCTATTTGCAAGCAGAACGTACCATGAAATACGCTCTACTATTAATTTTGATCTCATTTGGCACTTTCTTTTTATTTGAAGTGATTAAATCGAGTCGCATCCATCCGATTCAGTATTTGTTAGTAGGCTGCGCGCTATTGACCTTTTACGTTTTGTTATTACCATTAGCTGAGCAAATCGCTTTTTGGCAAGCTTATGCTATTGCAGGTAGTAGCTGCGTTGGGCTGATCGGTTGGTACACTTATTATGTGCTCGGCGGCGTCAGGCGAGCGGTTATCTTTACCGCTATCTTAGCCGGTCTCTACGCCGCCTTTTATGGCATTCTCACCACTGAAGATCTAAATTTACTGTTAGGTGCGGTCTTCTGCTTTATACTACTTGCCTGCGTGATGGTAATGACCCGTAAAATTGACTGGTATAAGATCGCTTGACTTAACACTAAAGAGGCCTCAATGATAAAAAAAATTGAATTTTATTTAGAAAAGACCATCTTCAATAGTCGTTGGATATTGACACCGTTTTATTTAGGCTTAGTAATAGGTATCTTTTTGCTATTTATTAAGTTCGTACAAAAGCTAGTAGGAATGATGACTTATGTAGTAGACGCCCCAGTATCTGATGTTATTGTAGATATCTTGGTACTAGTTGATATTTCTTTGGTAGCTAGTTTATTGCTCATTATTATCTTTAGCGGCTATGAGATTTTTGTCTCCAAAATCGATACGGGCACAAGCGACGATCGTCCAAGCTGGATGGGAAAAGTGGACTTTTCAGGCCTAAAGCTAAAAGTAATAGGCGCGATAGTTGCTATCTCAGCCATTGATCTTCTCAAGTCATTTATGGATATATCTAGCAAGATGAGTGATCTCGATGCTGATAAGCTCATGTGGAAAGTGATTATTCACATGGCTTTTGTACTCTCAGGTTTATTGTTTGCATTCATGGATAAAATCGTAGGCGACACCAAAAAGCATTAATCAATGCCATTATTTATAGGGCGTGTTGAACATTCACAAATAGGCAGTGCCATGGTTGAATGTTCAACACGCCCTAATACTCTAATTCTAAAGGGTTCTCTTGACAGCTACTTTCTATACTATTATTGCCCTTGTAGCTTTCGCTACCAATTCTCTACTATGCCGAATGGCATTGATGGAAGATGCTATCGATCCTTGGAACTTTACGATTTTACGACTACTGAGCGGCGCTATTTGTTTAGGTATTATCATAATCTTTCATACTCATCGTCTAAAACATCAGACACAAACCGCGACTTCTTTTAACAGCGACTTTAACACTGACAATAATAACGCTGCTGTTGCTGCTATTTTAGCAGATAAAGGCAGCTGGCTTAGTAGTATCAGTTTAGTGGTCTACGCGCTTTGTTTTTCGCTTGCTTATGTGGATCTAGATACCGGAACTGGGGCGCTCATATTATTTGCTGCTGTGCAACTGACGATGATAGGTTGGGGTATTTACCAAAAGGAGCAATTAACTGTACTGCAGTGGCTCGCGCTAGCTTGCGCGCTGATTGGCTTTGTCTATTTGATGCTCCCTTCAGCAGCCATACCTTCTTTTACAGGCGCTCTGACTATGGCACTTAGCGGTATAGCTTGGGGCATCTATAGTATACGCGGCAAAGCTTGTCTCTCGCCGCTACGAGCTACGGGGTTTAATTTTATCAGAAGCCTAGTCGCTATCCCTTTTTTGTTGATAGTCGCTATCAGCCATTGGGCTGGGATAAGTATGCAAGGCGTGGTGCTAGCAGTAATATCAGGCGCGATTACTTCTGGCCTCGGCTACTGTATGTGGTATGTGGCTATGCCCTTTTTAAAAAACACTCAAGCGGCAGTGGTGCAGCTTTGTGTACCGATAATTGCAGCACTAGCAGGTGTTTTGTTTTTGTCAGAAACTCTGAGCTTACGCTTTATTATCGCAAGTATCGTTATTCTAGGAGCAGTATTAGTATTCGTGCTGAATAAAAAGCCTAATAACTATAACGACTCTGCTGTCATTGTAGAGTCATAATCGGAGCCTAATTATCCAAGCCTGGCTCGTTTAACATTTAAACTTATACACTTTGAAATACGATGGTTACGAGACAGGTATCAAATGATAACGAGAATAGTTTTATTAAAGTGTAGGATACTCGTTGGCATTTAAACACTTCATTCTTAAATTTCTTGAGGACAATTATGAAAAAATTATTAGTATTAACGCCAGCGGTTTTAGCTCTAGCTGCTTGTGCCAACAATCCATTCGTGGGAAGCGATCAGACAGGTGCTACAAACCAAGTCGTCAATTCTTATACGTGTGAAGGCAATGGCAAAGTTACCGCTGCCTATGCTGCAGATGGTAGCGCTGCTAACTTAAACATTACTATGCCAAAATTCGGTATTAGCAATCAAAAAGTTATCATGACGCAAGCGGTATCTGGTTCTGGCACGCGCTATGTTAATAATGACAATCCTAAGATGAACCTACAGTGGCAGACAAAAGCAGACTACGGTGTCATCAGCGCGAAGCTCGCTAATGGTAAAGAATACAGCGTAAACTGCACGATGTAATCGCAAAGACTCTGTTCAAAAATAAACAAGGTGATAGATACTAAATCTATCACCTTTTTTTGGCAGAAATATTTGCTAAATAATCAGTTGACTATGACATCCCTTAAGACTGTTTTTTTCTACCGATAAACTGCACTACCGCGCTTAGCCCCTGATGACGTGTCCCTTCTAATATCATGCGCTGCTTTTCTACTCCTGTTATTTCGTCTAACTCCGCAAGCTCTGCTCGTAGAGCTACTAATGAGCCAAAACGATCTGGTTGGTCAGCAGGCGGTCCACCAACCGCATCCAGCTTGGTTTGCTCATAAGTATAAGCTTCGAGTAAATATACTCCGTTCGGCTTTAAAGATGTGGCTATCTGCGCATGAACTCGCTGACGGACCGCTTCAGGAACGTGCGCCCAAATGGAGATGATAGCATCCCAACTATTGACTCCAAACTCATAATCAGCCAGATCAGCGACTTGAGTGCGGATAGTAACGCCTTTATCAGTGGCTAATTGCTGCGCTTTGTGTAACCCAACTTCAGATAAGTCCATAGCGGTCACTTCATAACCTTGCTCGGCTAAGAAAACAGCGTTCCTGCCCTCGCCTTCTGCTAGGCATAAGACACGCCCGCCTGCAGGTATCCGCTTGTATTCTTCCTTTAAAAAATCGTTAGGCTCAGTGCCATAAACAAAGCCCGGTTCGCTGTAGCGTTCATCCCACATATTATTATCCTTGTTTAGCAAACTTATAAGTAAGAACTTTAATCAGAGCAACATGTCAAGTTTTGGAGTGAGCAGTACAATTTTTTTACGTGTCCAAAAAAATCTATTTAAATCTCGCTTAAACAAAAGCTTCCTTGCGACGCTATGAACTAGGAAATAATAAAGGTTTGGGGGACCTTTATCCTAGCGCAAGAGAAAATCTATGATTTTCTGGCGACATGCAATTTTTTAACGCGTCCAAAAAATTCCCTTTAAGGAATTTTTACTTGCGACGCTAAAATTAGCATGTAATTTTTTAACGCGTCTCATCCCAAACCTTTTTAAGACGCTTTGGTGAGACCGCCATACGCGTTTTCATCGGTTGGGCGAAGAGCTGAATACGGTATTCTTCCACCATCCAGCGGTACTTACTGATAGCAGCGTCGCTCGCACGATTAGCCAGTCGCTCCATATGCACATCGAGCGCATAAACGCCTTCGAGATCCGACTCAAGGTTATGCTCAAGCCGCTCAATTCGCACCTCTAGTGCTTCTAGATAACGCGGATACTGCTGCCAATGACTGTAGTCCATACGATAAACAAAATCCGCTAAGTACAAGTCCGATAGCTGATCCTCGATATCATCGATGGACTCGCCAAACACTTCTTGATCGAGCATCAATAGGCTCTGACGAATACGCTGCCAGCGCGTATAGACTTCTTTTAAGATTTTGATGACGCTTTGTCCTGTCAGTAGGAAGTTACTGACTACAACTTTTTCAGTCTGTTGGTACTCCTCGCTGGTAAAAGGCAGCTCCTCACTCAAGTCAACCGCGATACTATCAGCGCTCTCAGGTAAGTCAGAGCTATGATCGAATAAGACATAGTGCTCCTCTAAAGTGGCATCGAGCGCGGCATCGATAACGATAGTCTTCAGCTTTTCCATATCACCTAAAGGTGCAAAAGCCATTTTGAATATCTTATCGATTTGGCTAGTCAGCTGTTTTTTCTTTGCGCCAAGCTTAGCTTTGATTAAGGTTAATACTCCCGTGCGATGCGCCTCCAAGGCGGCATTGACATCAGTATATTGATGAATCGATACCGCGGTACCTGCTTCGTCGGCGACCAAAGCAGAGAACTGCTTCATCACCACGCCTGCGCTATGGCGGTTTTTGCTAAAGGTAAAGTGCTCAGGGAAACTCGTATGCGCGCCTTGCTGTTCGGTCACCGCTTGACTGGTCTCACTGGCATGACGGATTTGCAACGTTTGCAGATCACGCCCCTTTTCGATAATACGGTTTTTGTCATCGACGACTGATATCTGCGGCTGCAAGTAACGATCGATAGATGAGGGATCAAATTTGTCAGGCGTCACCGAGGTAATACCGCGGCGATTCAGCGCATGGCAAAGCTGCTTAAGCAGACCTTGCTCGCCCTCAGGCTCGAGCTCATCAAACAAACTATCCGCGGTATCTGGAATCGGTACGATTTGACGGCGAATGTCTTTTGGCAAGGATTTGAGCAGTTGCAGTACTAGCTCATAGCGCCAACCCGGTACGCCCCATAACAGCTCGATAGCATCAAGCTGCGGTAGTGCAGCAAGTGGCACCCGAATGGTCACCCCATCATCGTCGCTGGCAGGATCAAACACGTAACGCAGTGGCAAGCGCAAATCGCCTAACTGCCAAATCTCAGGAAAGTCGCCGGTAGTCGGTGCTTGACTGTTAAGCACATCGTCATCGGTAAAGAATAGATACTTAGGATCGCTTTTTTCCATCTCCGCGCGCCAATCTTCAAAGGCTTTGCGGCTAGCGACGTTCTCAGGAACTTTTTTATCATAAAACTGATACAGCGCCTCTTCATCAACGAGTAAATCGCGGCGCCGCAATTTGTCCTCAATGCGTTCAACATGAGCAATTTTATCCATGTTATGCTGCAAAAACGGCGCTTGCCGACCCAAATTACCCGTTACTAAGCCGTCACGGATAAAGATCTCGCGCGACTCAGAGAGGTTGACTTGCTCATAGTTAGTCAGCTGCTTAGAGATGATAATCAGGCCAAACAGACTGATCTGTGCGTAGGCTTTGACGCGTCCGGTCTTCTTTGACCAATGCGGCTCGAAGTAATGATATTTGAGCAAATTACCCGCTTCAGCGATAATCCATTCAGGTTCTATCTTGGCAACGGTACGCATAAACACCTGCGAGGTCTCGACGACCTCAAAAGCCATCACCCAAGGCGGTACTTGTTTAAATACAGTACTAGCGGGAAATATTTTGGCTTTTTGTTGACGCGCGGCTAGATACTCGCCACGGCTTTCTGTTTTGTGCGCGATGGTCGAGAGCAGGCCTGTCAGTAGCGCCCGATGTAGATTGGCGTACTTAACCGCTTTGATGTCTTCATCTTCAACCAGCGTGGGATCGCCGCTTAGCTTTTTTGGATTGCTTATTTTTTTACTTGTAGTTTTAGCATCATTATTGTTTTTAGCGTTTTTTTGCTTAGTTTTACTATTACCCTTTACTTCTTTTACATCGGTTAGATTTAAATCAGTGACCATTTGCACCAATTGGCGATGGGTTTGATTCCACTCACGCACGCGCGGGAAGCTAAGATAGTTCTTTTTGGTGAAGTTTTTACGCTGATTGCCAGAGAGTTTGTTACCGTGCTCGTCAGCCTCAAATAGCGCCTTCCAAAGACTCAAGTAAAACAAAAAGTCCGAGTCATCTTGACGAAATTCAGCGTGCTTTTGATCGGCCTGTTGGCGTTTATTCGCAGGACGCTCGCGTGGATCTTGCACTGCTAGAGCCGCAACGATAATCAGCATCTCGCGAATACAATCGTAGTCGCTACCGGCAACCAGCATACGTGCCAGCCTTGGATCGATAGGCATACGCGCCATCTTTTGCCCGATACGAGTCAGACGCAGATGATCCAAAGTTTGTTTGCGTTTGGGTAGGTTAGCTTTGTCATTTTTGGCGGTAATTGCGCCAAGCTCGTCAAGCAATTTATGACCATCAGTCACCAAACGGCTATCGGGCGGCTCGATAAATTCAAAATTCTGGACGCTACCTAAACGCAGGTTTGCCATCTGCAATATAACGGATGCAAGATTGGTTCGCAGTATCTCAGGCTCGGTAAACTCAGGGCGACCGCTAAAGTCCTCCTCAGAATACAGACGAATACAAACGCCCGGTGCGACACGACCACAGCGACCTTTACGCTGATTGGCAGCCGCTTGTGAGATCGCTTCAATCGGCAAACGCTGTACGCGCGAGCGATAAGAGTAGCGTGATATGCGCGCAAAGCCCAAGTCAATCACGTAGCGAATACCGGGTACCGTTAGAGCGGTCTCGGCAACGTTAGTGGCGATGACGATACGGCGTCCGCGGCCAGAGGGCTGAAAGATGCGCTGCTGCTCTTCATAAGTTTGACGTGCAAACAGCGGTAGCACTTCGGTATGCTTAGGTCCATGACGAACCAGTACATCTTGCAGTTCTCGAATCTCAGCTTCGGTTGCGGCAAAGATTAAGATATCTGCTTGATCGGCATGGCCTTTGCTTTGTGCATCGGTGAAGCACTCATCCACTGCGGCAACGACTGCTCGCGGTAGATTCTCTTCGAAGTCATCATAGCTGTCGTCATCTGAGCTGGTTACTGGCTCATCAGTTAGCGGACGATAACGCACTTCAACGGGGAAGCTGCGACCCTCGACGTTAAAAATCGGCGCAGGGATTTTTCGTTTGAGCTTGTTATCATAATAACTAAAGTACTCGCTAAAACGCTGGGTATCGAGTGTCGCTGAGGTAATAATAACTTTGAGATCAGGGCGCTTAGGCAGCAGCTTTTTGAGATAACCCATAATAAAGTCAATATTAAGACTACGCTCATGCGCCTCATCGATAATAATCGTATCGTACTTACTCAAAAACCTGTCATGACCAAGCTCAGCGAGCAAGATACCATCGGTCATCAATTTGACAACCGACTGCGCTGACCCCTGTTCGTTAAAGCGAATCTTAAAGCTAACGGTATTACCCAACTTCTCGCCAAGCTCTTCGGCAATACGGTTAGAGACGCTACGTGCAGCAAGACGACGCGGCTGCGTATGCCCAATCTGCCCTGTTATACCGCGGCCCGCTAGCATCGCAAGCTTTGGTAATTGTGTGGTTTTACCAGACCCTGTCTCCCCTGCGACGATGATGACTTGGTTGTCAATGATGGCTTGCACGATGTCATCAGCGCGCTGACTGACAGGCAAATCTAGGTTTAAGGTGGCTGGCAAATCATCAGGAATACTATCGATACGCGACTGCACAACCTGCTGTGAGCGCGTTTTGATTTTATCGTACTGCGCGCGCTTTTTAGCCAGCTCTTTTTGCGCTTTGTCTTGCTTATCATCAGTATTTGAATTTTTGTTTTTTGATACCGCCGCGCGTGCCAGCTCACGCTCTAACCGGCTTAAGTAGTGGCTGTCTTTCGCCAACACAGGTAGTTCTGTAAGGCTATCTTTATCTGCTATCTGAGCTAGATTACGAATCGTATCATTTAGATCTTTTGCTGAGTTATTCTCTGCTAAGTTTGGCGCATCTTTTAAAGTATTAGACATATTTGCTTAGGCTATTTATTGTTTATAAGTGCTAAGAGTATGGGGGTATTTTCGGCGGGATTCAAGGTGGTTAAGGTGTTTGCTTGGTAGCTTAAATTAGCTTTTAACCTTTTAAAAAGCTGTTTTAAAAACACTATAAAGATATAGGAGCTGTTGAAATAATCAATCGCTACTGCTATAAATCGTCCGCTGATCTCTAGCTGCCTTTGCAAAGAAGTCTTGCAGCTTTTGTAATGGGACTCTAGGAAAAGGCAGTTGCAAAGAGAGTATCACTCGCTCAAACGCTACCATCTCTTCAGCTAAAGCCTTGGCGATATTAGGCTCGATCTGTGGGTTGTCATAGAGCGTATCGATCAGCCAAGTTAATTGCGGAAAGTCGGCATTGTTATGAACCTGATACAGCGTAGGTACGAGCTTATCAGAGATTTGGCAGCGTGTTTTTCGAAACAAGCCGTTCTTGTAGTACATATTTAAAGCCATACCAGCCCCTTGCTTTGGTTGCAACACTTATACTGACACTAGATTACCACACCCTCTTCATTATTATCAGTATGTGTCAATTTAGAGCTATCATTAATAGTAAACCTTATTAAATTATTAATTGCTAATAGGCTGATGCGCTAATCAGTCTGCGCTAAAAAATCTTTAACCACAGCGACTGTCGCTTGTGGATCTTCTTCATGCGGTACATGTCCTAAATCCTCAAATACCTTGAGCTGACTATTAGCAATATCTTGATGAAAGAGATAAGCATTTTCGACGGGAATGAGATAGTCTTGTGCGCCCCATAGTAACAGCGTAGGCTGTATTAATGATTTGATTTGAGCTTGATCTTCAAAGTTATCAAACTCACGCAAGCGGTCCGATAGCGCGCTGCGATTACCCTCTCGCAGGGATAAATCGTAATAACGATCTACTAGTTCGTTATCGACTTTACTATCATCAGCATAGACACTGAGAATGCTCTTTTTGACCACACTGCGCGGTAAAATATTGCTCAAAATAGGTTTTAGGATAGGATAAGCGGCGAGCCTAAAGCCAATAGGAATGCTTTTGGGAGTGGTCCGATAACCAACGGCATCGACTAAAATAAGGGTATCAACGCGCTCAGGATAAAGCGCTGCCGTACGCCAAGCGATTTTGCCGCCTAAAGAATTACCCGCTAAGATTACCTTATCTACATTTAACTGGTCTAAAACTTGTATCACAAAATCAGCATAATTGGCGCTAGTGTATTGGGTGGCGTCATTGGCATAAGGACCGGTCAACCCAAATCCTGGCAAGTCCATGCTCACCACACAGTACTCATCACTAAGCTCATCCATCCAGCCTTGCCAAGTATGTAAGCTCGCCGAAGTACCGTGTAGTAAGACGATAGTCTCTGCGGTATCTGCATTAGCGCATTTAGCCGATCGCAGTACATGAACTTGCATGCCATCGATTTTGATAAACTCGCTGTTAGGCAGTTGCCATTTTTTAAGCGCTTTAACGCTTTTGTCAGATGCCCAATAAACGGCTATCAATACAGCCAGTGAAATGCCTGAGGCTAGAATAGCAAATAGTAGAATTTTGACTAAGCGTTTTTGCATTTAATAGATACTCATTAAATTTAGTAGATTAGGCGTCATTTGAGACCGTCATTTGAGACCGTCATTTGAGACCGTCATTTGAGACAAAGTACCGCTTTGAAAAAAGCTAATTTCAAGCTTATAAATACAAAAAAGCCAGAGCATATTTACTAAGTAGATTAGGGCGTGTTGAACATTCGACCATGGCACTGACAGCGACTATTTTTTAGGCGTTTCGATGTTAAAAATAATAAGTTTAGTCATTCTAAGCGCTTATTTTTAACGATGAAGCGGCAAAAAAGAGTCCTGTCCCTGTTGTTGTCGTGAGGGCTGATGCTAAAATTGCCCCATACTGCGTTACAAGTCTCGTTAAGGCATCTGCATTATCGTCGCTTTGTGCCTTGTCTGGAACAATTTTAGCGATCAGCAGTGCCTATTTGCGAATGTTCAACACGCCCTAGTAAACATACTCTGACTATATCAAATTATAGCGCTATGCCAAACCCTATCTCTAAAGTCGCCTTTTAAGCGCTAAGCTTTTTATATCGACTCACCCCAGCAATGATAGTCTCATCAATCACTCGGTCATCGCCTAGCATCATCAAGACAAATAACTGCTCCTCAAGAGTTTTCGTCTGACTCATGCGGCGCTCTAATAACGCTGTGCCTGCTAAGTCAATCACCACGAAATCGGCTTCTTTATTCGGCATAAAGTTACCAATTTTATCGTCTAGTACTAGTGACTGCGCGTTACCTAAAGTAATCTGATACAAGCCTTGATGCGCGGATAGCGGATTGCTCTGGAGTTGCTGGACTTTATAGGCTTCATTTAACGTCGTCAGCATTGATAGACTGGTGCCCGCGCCGACGTCGGTGGCGATACTGACTCCGGTGTAGCTCAACGTCTTTGGTAAATCAAATAGCCCACTACCTAAAAACAAATTGGACGTTGGGCAGTGAGCGATCTGAGTGCCAGTATCGCGCAGCACTTCGTACTCCGATGTCTCAAGATAGATACCGTGTGCCAGCGTCGTATAGCGGCCTAATAGTGACATATCCGCATAGACATCGAGGTAGCCCTTGTGATTGGGATACAGCTCACGGACAAAAGCGACTTCATCACGGTTTTCGGCTAGGTGGGTTTGTAAGTACACGTCATCATAGCTGGCGTAAAGCTCGCCTGCCATTTGCAGCTGTCTAGGCGTTGAGGTAATCGCAAACCTTGGAGTAATAGCGACATGCTGACGACCACGATTATGCCACTTATCGATGATATCTTGGCTATTGCGGATACCCTGCTCTGTAGATACACACAGATGCTCAGGCGCATTGGTGTCCATCAGTACGTTACCCGTAATCATCCGTGTCTTAAGTTTTTCGCTCTCTAAAAAGAACGCCTCAACAGACTCAGGGTGGCTTGTGGCAAATACTAGCGCGGTCGTCGTACCATTAGCAAAAAGCTGATTTAAAAAGAACTGTGCCGTATCATGTGCAACTTTTGGATCACCGAAATTTGCTTCGGTGACAAACGTATAGTTATTGAGCCAATCAAGCAACTGTTCACCGTAAGACGCAATCATGTCTATCTGCGGATAATGTACGTGAGTATCAATAAAACCTGGCATGATTAGCTTATCTTGATAATCATGGATTTTTACGGGTTCCTGACCTTCTTGATCATTAGCGTAACTCAATAAAATAGCGTGTTTATGACCGTAATCAACCACGAGACCCGTGGCGTCATCGACGACTAATGCACCCTTGGCGATATATTCAGGATAGACGGTTACGCCAGCCACTACCGGTAATAGCGTTATGTTTTTTTGGACAACTGTAGTCTCGAGACCATCCGAGCTCTCAGAATTAGTGCGTGCTATTCTTTTGTCATAATCATCTTGGGTCAGGTAATGTAATAATTGCGCTTGATAAATATGGATAGTCATAAAAAAGTCTCACCACTCTATTCATAGCACTGATGTCCATAGGCTATGATCAGTATAAAAAGGATTAAAGTCGTTTAAAAAGTTACTTTTTATGGCTATGTTGTACTCTTAATTGGCACTTACAGATAGCTCAGTAGTGATAGATTGTAAAGTTAAACAGCCGGGAGTGGTATATGGATTGCTCACGCTTGATGATACTGCTGCATAATTTGTGCAGCGATAGATACCGCCACTGCCATCGGCTCTTTACCCCCTATAGGCAAGCCTATGGGCATAGTGATTCTCTTAACCAATGACTCACTATAGCCGCGCTGTAGCAAGCGATCACAAAAGCGCTTAGCCTTAGTCGCAGAACTGATACAGCCAATATAAGGAGATGATCCTTTGATAGAGTTATTTATGAGCTCAGTATTATTTTTATCAAGCATTGAGCTGTCTTCAAAGGTTATCTCGTCGTCCGCTTTGAGTACGTCTAATGCTGCACGCACTAACTCAAAATCAAGATTATGATCATGGGTCATAACCAGCATAAAGCGTTTACCGCCTTGCTCTATAAAAGGGCGAACAAAATCCACAGGCTCGTCATCGATATGTACGCGAATGTGCTTTGGCAAGCGATAAGTAGGCTCATCTACACTCTGTGTACTCTTAATCGTAGACTCAACCGATAGATACTGATCGAACCTCTCAGCTCGGCTATCCACCCAATCTACCTGACAAGGCAGCTCTGCTAATATCGTCATCAAAGCCGCTGCCACATGACCGCCGCCAAATACTAGTATCGACAAAGGCGGCGTGATATTAAAGCACTCAAACATAACGGTCACACTACCACCGCAGCATTGGGCCAGCTTAGCGCCTAATGGATAGTGTTTAGTGTAGACCGCATCACGGCGCGCAGCTTTTGCCTTCTCAGAGCGCGCTTTTTGTGATGTTTTGGCGGTTGTGCCCACATCGGTTTCAAGCTCGCCAGTGAGCAGCTGTCTTGCGGTGCTGATAACATCATGCTCAAGACCGCCGCCGCCTAACGTATCGCTAAAATCATCTCCGGTCACAACCATCTTCGCCTGCAGCGCCCTTGGCGCTGAACCGTTCACCGCAACGACAGTCGCCAATACATGCGCAGCCCCCTGCTGCTGATAGCGCGCTAGAGCCTCGTACCAACGTTCAGGCGGCATGGCCGATACAGATAAATTACTCACTGTGGGCCGGACCCCTAGCGACTGAGACATTAGGATCTTTTATTGCCTCAGGCTGCTCGTCATCGTGCTCGCCTGCCGATTTAGGGGGACTGGTGTCCTCAGCGTGTGGCACTGGCTGCGCTTTATCTTTATTATCCATCTTCACTTTGCCATCGGCGCTGAACTGCTCTTTGACTTCTGGGTGACTATCGGTATTTATGTCATCAGTAGGATTTTTTCTTACAGGTATCTCCCACTCCTCCCCTTGCAATCGCATTACTGCTTTTAGCACCGCTTCACTAGTGGCAGGCATAGTCAGATCAGGGTTTACTTTATAATCCGCTAAGCTTGCCACCGCATTGTTGATCGCGCACCAAACACTAGCGGCTAGCATAAAGGGCGGCTCGCCTACCGCTTTTGAGTTATAAATAGTCTGCTCTTCGTTTTTGCGATCGAATAGCTTGACGCTCCACTGTTTTGGCAGATCATGCGACGTTGGAATTTTATAATTAGCAGGACTGTTCGAAGCTAGCGTGCCTTTGTCATCCCATGTCAGCTCTTCTGTGGTAAGCCAGCCCATGCCTTGTACGAAACCGCCTTCAATCTGTCCAATATCAATAGCGGGATTAATTGACTGCCCGACATCGTGCAAGATATCGCAGCGCAGCACCTTATATTCGCCCGTCATAGTGTCAATCTCTACTTCTGCACAAGACGCGCCCAAGGCAAAGTAGAAGAAAGGCCGACCCCAAGCTTTGGAGCGATCGTAAAATATCTTTGGCGTTTTATAGTAGCCAGTAGCAGAGAGGCTAATGCGGTGCTGATAGGCAAGGAGTACCAGCTCTGCAAACGTTAAGGTCTCTTTATCGCCAATCTGCACATGATTATTTTCAAACTTGATACTATCAGACGATACTGCAAAGTGCTCAGCGGCAAACTCAACTAAGCGCCCTTTCACGGTAAGGCAAGCGTTTTGTGCGGCTTTACCATTGATATCCGTACCTGAAGAGGCAGCGGTTGGCGAAGTATTCGGTACTTTATCAGTGCGCGTTGCAGTGACCTTGACCGTATCTAAGTCCACTTCGAATTCATTGGCGACGATCTGGGCAATCTTAATGTATAAGCCTTGCCCCATCTCTGTACCGCCATGGTTGATTTGAATGGTGCCATCGGTATAGATGTGCACTAGCGCGCCTGCTTGGTTAAGATGCTGCACGGTAAAAGAGATGCCGAATTTGACAGGCGTTAAAGCTATGCCTAAACGCTTGTCGCTACCTTCAGCCTGAGCCTTTTCGTTAGCCGCCATTATCTGCTGACGACGCTTATCGTAATCACAGTCTTTCGCTAGATTGTCCATCAAAGTGGCCAAATCAAAATGCTCAATTGGCTGACCATAATGGGTGGTTTGACCATCTTGATAAAGATTATTTAGGCGCACCTCTAGCGGATCTTTACCTAACGTATAAGCAATTTGATCCATCATATATTCAGCAGTCATTAGACCTTGTGGCCCCCCAAATCCGCGATAAGCGGTGTTTGAGACCGTATGCGTTTTGCAGCGGTGGCCGGCAACTTTTGCCGCAGGATAATAGTAAGCATTGTCACAGTGGAACATCGCGCGATCGACAATAGCGTCAGATAGATCTGGCGAATAACCACACAGCCCTGACAGCTGCATATCGACGCCTAGGATCTGTCCAGACTCATCAACACCGACCTCGTAGCGATTAGAGAACTCATGACGCTTACCGGTGACCACCATGTCGTCTTGACGATCCAAGCGCATACTCACAGGCACATTATGACGTTTGGCAACGATAGCGCTCAGACATGACCAAGCCGCCGCTTGCGTCTCTTTACCGCCAAAGCCGCCACCCATTCTGCGCACGACCGTACTGACTGCATGAAAAGGCAGATCGGTGACTTCAGCGACTAGCTGCTGCACCTCACTTGGATGCTGAGAGGATGTATAAACCTCAAGGCCGCCATCATCACAAGGTGTGACATAAGACACTTGCCCCTCTAGATAGAAGTGCTCTTGCCCTAACATATGGATATGACCTTGCAAGCGCTTAGGAGCATTCTCTAAAGCTGACTGCGTATCGCCTCGCGTCATAAAGTGGCTTGGACGTACAAACTGCTCTTGCTCAAGCGCTTGCTCAACCGTCACTATCGCAGGCAACGGCTCATATTCGACTTTCGCTTCCAAAACGGCCTTTTTTGCTGCGCGGTGACTCGTTGCCACTACTGCAAATAGCGTCTGACCGACGTATTCAGTGATGCTATCTACCATCAAAGGATCACCATCAAACACAGGTCCGATATCCGTTGCCGCAGGCAAGTCTTTAAACACTAAAACATCAACCACCCCGTCAGCCGCTCTCACCGCATCTAAGTCCATACTGATAATACGCGCATGAGCGTGCGTGCTTTTGCCCACTGCCAGATGCAGCGTACCTTGCGGCTTTAAGATATCATCGACGTAGGTCGCCGTTCCCATTACGTGACTAATGGCACTATCATGCTTAGCGGAGCTGCCGATTTTGTTTTTGGGTGGACGTACTCGGCGAATTTTATAGCTATCAAAAAGGCTTGAATGATGACTCATTATGCTGCTCCCTGCGTTGGTAACTCAGTCATTAACTGCTTGGCGCACTTGACTAGTAAGCGCTGTACCACATGCATACGATATTCGCGGCTAGCTCTAACATCCGTCATGGGTGACACATCCAAAGGCATGGCATCTGCTGCCATCTTAAAACTTGCGATGTTAACTTTCTGACCGATAAGCGCGTCTTGGCAATGCTGCGCTAACAGAGGAATAGCAGCCATACCGCCTAAACCGATTTTGGCATTAGCAATCGATGAGTTATCTGCTGATAAATCAATTCTCGCTGCCAATAGACAAGCTGAGATATCGTCCTCATAACGTTTACTAATTTTGTGAATAAATAGGTGCTGATGCGCTTGCATTAAAGGAATATGCACCCCGACTACATAACTGCCTGGACGCAATTTGGTTTTTTTATAATCTAGGAAAAACTCAGCCAAAGAGATGGTTTCATCAGAGACTGCAAATGATTTTTTACTATCGTTATCAGCATCCGTCTCTTCATTGATGACATCACAGTGGCGTAGATGCACTCGCGCCTCTAATGCTAACAACACAGGCGGCAGATCACCAATCGGTGAGGCATTGGCAATATTGCCGCCAAGCGTACCCATATTACGGATCTGCGGTGAGGCCGTTCGCGCAAATAAATCAGCAAAAGCAGGAAAGTGCTGCTCTAGAATCGGCAGCATTTGCTTATAAGTCATGCCCGCGCCGAACGTTAACTCTTGATTATCGGCAGACTCTGAGAGCGACCACTGCTGTAGCTCATCGAGCGCTGAGAGCTGAATAATAACCTCATGATCCATCAAGCGCTGAGTAACGGTCAGTCCCAAATCAGTACCTCCCGCCCATATCGTGGCAGTAGGATACACAGCGAGTAATTGATTCAGCTCGCTGACAGTACGTGGTATAAATAGCTGCTTTGAGCCATCAATCAAGGCAGGCTCTATAGTACGTAGTTGAGCGTTCGACTCGGCCTTATCAGTATCGGTTTTCTGAGCAGCATGACTTGCCATAGCATCTGTTGCTAGAGTGAGCGCTTTGGACGGCGTATTTGCGCTATCGAGCTGTTGACCGATTTGCTGCATTTTTAAACCAGCATCGATAATAGGCCGATAGCCGGTACAGCGGCATAGATTGCCAGATATAGAAGCGACGATCTCATCGTAGCTAAAATTAGCGGCGTTTGCATTATCCTGTGTCTGCAGGCGATTGTTTTCGTATAGGTTCGCCAATGACATCACAAAGCCTGGCGTACAAAACCCGCACTGCGAGCCGTGACATTCAACCATCGCTTGCTGCGCAGGATGCAATAGTGCCCGATCAGGATGGTTTTCAGGGTTATCTGCTAGGTAGGCGGCTGTCAATAAATGATGACCATCCATTAGTGACAGTAGTGTGATACAAGAGTTGAAAGTAAAAAAAGGCTCACTCTCAGTACCCGCTTGCGACGGCAAGCGCTGAGCCATGATGGTACAAGCCCCGCAATCACCACTACCGCAGCCTTCTTTGGTATCGGTTTGACGCTCGTGCAAGCGCAAATACTCAAGCACGGTAGTATTAGGGTTAAGATCACGCACTTGATGCGGCTTGCCATTTAGATAAAAATGAATCATAGCTGTACTCGGCTGTCTGGATAAAAAGGAGATAAATAAAATTTATCTTTAATCGGATAATAATACGTTAACAATCAATATATCAAAGGTCAGGCGCACGCAGCGACACTGCCATAAGGTAGTATTCAATTATTGTAATAATAAAATTTATACGACGACGATCATCATACCTACATCAATACTGATAGCTATACAGGTATTGAATAAGCTGACTGCCTATGAGACTGCTGACTGGTTCAGACTTAATCTTTATTGAGGATGGAGCTTCAGTATCTATCAATGCACTTTAAGCGCTTATATAGCTACGAAGATTGAAAAAACGTCCGTTTACTTTGGCTTGTAGCCAATCACTATTCCGTATTTTGATTAACCAATCAAAGCTACTTGTTAAAGCTGACTATTTGGTTAACATTGTAATGTTAGCATTATCTTTAATTATTATACAACTCAAAAACAGCATTTATATTAAAAAACTTAAAACGCTTGGCATATAAAACGCCTAAACTCTAAGACGCTTAGCATTTATTATTGGTCAAGGCATAAAAAGGCCAGCGCTCATTTATCAAAACAACTGATAAACAAACGCTGGCCGAAACCTCTAAACTTACAGACCTTTCTTTAAACGATTAGTCATTACCAAGCTCAAGTAAGCTGGCATTACCACCGATAGCGGTCGTATTAATAGTGATAACACGCTCAGTGACGAAGCGGTGCAGATAATCGAGGCTTAACATCTCAGAGAAGCCCTCCATATCAGTCACTGCTATCACTTGTGTCAAAATACCATCTGTGTTGGCAAGCTCCTGACTGATACTTTGCACCTCTGCTTGGCTACCTGCGACTGCTACTTGTGCAAGGCGATCAATATACAACAAGGTGATCGTTTGTGAGTCATTAGCAACGCTCAGCACATCATCGCTGATGCCGACATTGTAGAGTAACTTAGCTGCTTCTTCGCACATATCGACTTGGCTTGGGCAGTGCATAATTACCTCATTACCGGTCAGTAGTGCTGCAATGAGCTGACCTAATACCGCCATCGCTCTTGCAGATTCGCCGCCGATAACCATAGTTTTGCCGCGAGCGGTGACATATAGATCGTTAGACTCGCCCGTAGCGCCGATCATCCGCTGCACTTCATCAAGCTTCGGCGCGCTGCTAAGTAAATGATAAAATAGCTTGCGCGCTTTATTGGCATCACCTGTTAACAGCGCAAGCTTAGGTATCGCAGCTTCTAAGTACACCGAGCGCTCAACTGCGCCTAATAATCGCCAAGCTTCACAAACCTCAGCATGATTTTTTTTGAATTCATTTGCCATCTTGCTACTCCTTATGCGAGCTGTGTCTGTGTGGTTGATTGAGTGTTTGTGCTATGAGTAGTATTGCCTGCAGCGCCTTGCTCAGTGCTAAGCTTCATTAAACGTGCAACATAATGTGGTCCGCCAGCTTTAGGTCCTGTACCAGAGAGACCTGTACCACCAAAAGGCTGAACGTTGACTACTGCACCGATTTGGTTACGGTTGACGTAAGTGTTGCCAACGACTACTCGGCGCTCGATATGCTCGGCGATGTTTTCTATACGGCTATGGATACCCAAAGTCAGACCAAAGCCTGTACCATTGATTGCATCTATTAGCTTATCAAGGTCACGCGCTTTATAGCGTAGTACATGCAAGATCGGGCCAAAGTGCTCACCACCGATAACATCGATACTGTTTACTTCAATCGCGGTAGGCAGTACAAAGGTTGCCTCATCTTCACTAACGACTGAGCTTGCGCTCATAGGGGTCTGCCCCAAGATAGTCGCGGTCGCCTCAGACTGCATACGTTCGATATGGGCTTCTAGTCCTTTTTTGGCATCACTATCGATGACAGGGCCGACATCGGTTGAGACATAAGTCGGATTGCCCACGACCAACTCTGCCATATGCCCCTGTAGCAGCTCGATAATGCCATCGGCGACATCTTCTTGCACGCATAAGATACGACAAGCTGAGCAGCGCTGACCGGCTGAGCCAAACGCAGATAATACTGCGTCAGTCACCACTTGCTCAGGCAATGCGGTTGAATCGACAATCATTGCGTTTTGCCCACCAGTTTCGGCAATCAATATCGGCAGCTCACCACTGGTCTGCGCGTGATTGTTTAGGCTTTGGTTAATGCGCTGAGCAGTTTGCGTTGAGCCAGTAAAGATGACGCCTGCAATCTGATCTGATGCCGTCAAAGCACCGCCAACCTCTCCTGCGCCAACGACGAACTGTAATGCCTCGAACGGCACACCTGCTTGATACATGAGCTGAGCGCCGAAATGCGCGATCAAGCTGGTCTGTTCAGCTGGCTTTGCCACCACCGTATTACCCGCAGCGAGCGCGGCAACTATCTGACCGGTATAAATCGCTAAAGGGAAGTTCCATGGGCTAATGCAAACAAAAGTACCGCGAGCTTTATAGACTTGACGAAGCGATTTGCCTGATAAGTCAGTTATCTCATGGACCTCAGCTGCTAAACGCTCGGCTTCATCCGCATAGAAGCGACAAAAATCCACCGCCTCTTTGATCTCATCGATACTATCTTGCATAGTTTTACCCGCTTCGAGCTGACAAAGCGCCATCAGCTCCGCGTAGTTTTCTTCATACAAGTCTGCCGTCTTTCGTAGTATCTCAGCGCGTCTTGCGGCAGGAACCGCTTGCCAAGCGGCTTGACCGGCAACGGCTGCCTCAATGGCTTGATTGGCAATCTCAGCATTGGCATACTGAACCTCGCCAGCTTTTACATTATGATTCCAAGGCGCAAGGACATTTTGACTCTCGAGCTGATGAGTAGCGCCCTCTTTTGTATATTCGCTAATCGCTTGACCATCAATGATTGAGGTCGCTGTCCAAGTCTTTTTGCGCTGTTCAGCAATCGCCGCATCAAAAGGCTGCCACTGGGAGTCGACAAATATATTAGGGCCATAGCTCGCTTCACGCTCGCCATATATCTCTAGCGGTAAGGGAATCTCTGGGTTGTGTAAGTGCTCATTCGCTACGAGCTTATCATACGGATGCACAGTGAGCTTATCGATCGGATAAGACTTATCTAATAGCTGGTGTACAAATGAGCTATTGGCACCATTTTCTAGTAAACGTCTCACTAAGTACGGCAGCAAGTCTTGATGCGCGCCGACTGGGGCATAAATACGTACTGGTATCTGATAGGTTTGTAAAATATGATCATAGAGTGCGTCGCCCATACCATGTAGACGCTGGAACTCGAAGTCTCTGTGGCTACTCATAGTCATGACAGACGCCAGAGTATGCGCATTATGAGTGGCAAACTGCGGCCAAATCAAACCACGCAGATGATCTGAGAGTAAAAAACGTGCGCAGGCTAAATATGCAGTATCTGTACCTTCTTTACGTGTCCATACCGGATAGCCTGATAGGCCTTTTTGTTGCGCAAGCTTGATCTCAGTATCCCAATAAGCGCCTTTAACCAGACGTAGCGGAATACGGTCGCCAACCTCAGTCGCTAAGCGCGCAAGCCAAGCAAATATTGCGATGGCACGTTTTGAGTAGCCCTGTACCACAAGACCCAGACCGTCCCAGCCAGCAGTGATAGGATCGCGGTATAGGGATTCAAAGAGCTTTAAAGAGATCTCTAAGCGATCGGCTTCTTCGGCATCAATACTCAAATCAACACTGACTTCGCGTGCCGCCTCAATGAGTAGCAGGCAGCGCTGACGCAAGCGTCCAAACACCTGTGATTCTTGAGTTGCCTCATAACGCGGGTGTAGTGCGGATAGCTTGATAGAAACCGAAGGCTTAGGCATGCCCTCCTTTACTTTGATATTCGCCGTAGATTTAATCGCATGCAGATAATCATTGAAGTACTTTTCAGCATCTTTATTGGTAATGGCCGCTTCACCGAGCATATCGAATGAATAGGTATAGCCTTTATTACGATAAGGCTGACTATTACGATTCGCCTCCTCAATCGTCTCGCCAAGCACGAACTGATAACCCATAATGCGCATCGCTTTTTGCATGGCCGCGCGAATCATAGGTTCGCCCATCTTTTTGGTCATGCGATCCAAAAACCCTGACGCGGTCGTACTGCTATCTATACTAACCACCCGCCCGGTCATCATCAGCCCCCAAGTCGAGGCGTTGACCATCATGCCATTATTATCTTTGAGATGTTTTTTCCAATCGGCCACGCTCATCTTGTCGCGAATCAGCGCGTCAGCCGTATAGTTATCTGGTACACGAATTAAGGCTTCAGCCAAGCTCATCAGCAAGATACCTTCTTGCGTATCTAAGCTGTACTCTAATAAAAGCGAGTCCACCATCTTGACTGACTTACTATCACGGCGCACATACTCAACGAGCTTGCGCGTCTGCTCACTTGCTGCATCGCGCTCAGCCTCGGTCGGCTTTGCCAAAGGTAGTAGCTCTGATAGCCAGCGCTCTTCATCGACACTGTATAATGGCGAGATACGCGCATACAGCTCATCGCTTGATTGCTTAATATAATCAGGTGAAAGCAGCTCTGTTGGCTGAAATAGTATAGGCTCTTGCGGGGTAAACTGATCTATTGGGTGCATACCAACTCCATAATTATCGTCTAAAAACTATGATAAATAGAGCGTCAGGATTTTTATAATCTCATATCTTTATACTGGTATTTTTAGTTATTTAAAACGTTATAAAATATAACTATCCGCTTATATAGAGAAGATAAATAACTCTCCAAAAGCGATCTGTAAAATAGCTATAGATAAAGACAAAAAAACCAAATTATAAAAGATCAGACAGCGCTATCACAAAACGAGCAAATCCAGCAAAAGCTGGATGCGGTTAAGTAGATCGTTGCGTGTTAAACGGACTACGTTAACAATACAAAGGCAAATTAACGTTAAGCGGCATTAGTGCCTTCTTCTTGTCGGTAGTGAAGGAGTGCGATCATAGTCTGAGCGGATGGGTCTAATAGCAGCAAAAACATGATCAGGGTGTCGCCAATTCACTGTAAGAAAAACCTCTACGGCGTTGCTTGAGGTGATGCGCTTAACGTCGCCATATTATCACGAAAAAAATTTTCAAACTATGCCTAACCAACATTTATTTTCAACCATTATTACCTTTAAAAACAGTTAGATACCATATTCATCTTGCTATTGACGCTTAAGGTACCCTTTTCTATTTACTCTTTGACTACTCTGTGTCTATACCCATTTTCATAATCAGACAGTTTATGGCTAATAAACGACAACTGTACCTTATAAATCAGTGCGTTTCATCCGGTAAACCTCTCAAAAAAAAGCCTTCAAAGCTGCATAAAAAAACCCTTCTTATCAAGATCTGATAAAAAGGGTTAGATAATGATAACGCTTTGATAGAGTTATAAGTTTATAAAATTATAATGACTCGCTAGACTCTAAACAAAGATAATCTTCGCAAGCAGTACTATCGTTAAGATCCAGACCGCTATACTAATATCAGCAAACTTACCGGTTAACGCCTTAGCAGCCGTGTAAGTGATAAATCCAAGCGCGATACCATCGGCGATAGAATACGTTAAAGGCGTAAATAGTAGTACGACAACGACGGGTCCAGCCTCAGTTAAATCTACCCATTCTACGTCTTTTAGCGTAGCTAGCATCAGTACTGCGACATAAAAGATAGCGCCGGCAGTAGCATAAGCGGGAATCATACCAGCAAGTGGTGCAAAGAAGGTACTCAGTAAAAATAGCACCCCGACCGTCACCGCAACTAAGCCCGTACGACCACCCGCTGCAATACCAGAGACACTCTCAACGTAGCTGGTTGTCGATGAAGTACCTAGCGCCGCACCAGCAACTGTCGCTGTAGAATCCGCTAACAGTGCCTTGCCCATATTAGGAATCTTACCATTTTTATCGACCAAGCCGGCTTGACTGGTAGTCGCAATCAAAGTCCCTGCAGTATCGAATAAATCAACGAATAAAAAAGCAAAGATAACACTGATCATGCCAACGTTTAGAGCGCCTGCAATATCAATTTGCATAAAAGTCGGTGCCATAGAAGGCGGCGCTGAGACAATACTGGTGAATTGAGTATTGCCAGTTAATAGGCTAATAAGCGCGACGAGTAAAATACCAATAGTTACCGCGCCTGGTACTTTTTTATAAGCCAAAGCGATAATAACAATAAAACCAAAAGCTGCCATAGCAGGAGAGAAGGTCGTCATATCCCCTAGGCCAACCAAAGTGGCATCGTTATTGACGATGACGCCAGCACTTTGTAGCGCGATAAAAGCTAAAAACGCGCCAATACCAGCGACCACTCCTTGCTTTAGTGAGTTGGGTATGGAGTTGATAATGATTTCGCGTATCTTAAACAGACTCAAAAGTACAAAGATACACCCAGATAAGAATACCGCGCCAAGTGCGATCTGCCAAGTATAGCCCATACCAAGCACTACGCCGTAAGTAAAAAAGGCGTTAAGACCCATGCCCGGAGCTAGCGCGACTGGCAGCTTGGCATAAATACCCATAATAAAACAACCAATCGCCGCAGCTAAGCACGTCGCGACAAAGACCGCACCTTTATCCATACCCGCATCTGCTAAGACGTTCGGGTTGACAAAGATAATATAAGCCATGGTCAAAAAGGTAGTTAAACCGGCGAGTAGTTCTGTTTTTATGGTGGTGTTGTCACCTGTGATTCCATAATATCTTTTAATTGCGTTCATAGTGTCGCTTCCCAGTTGCATTAATTAAGTATCGCATCCAAACTAAAACCTTAGTGTTTAACAGGTCAATCAAGGCGTTATCTCTACCAAAAACTGTTTTGGTACTGTTAACCCAGAGAAGGTATTTTTAAACATGCTTTATCATCATGCTGCTAATGCATGATGGGGTGTAGAATGGTTTTTAAGCGATACGAGAAGAAGCTTATCTAGTTTAGTCATTCTAGCCGAATGAGTTGATAGCGTAACGTCTTTAGAAGTCTCGCCTCCGTCTTTAAGATAAAGTTGACGTCATTATGATCTCATTCTCAGTGACAAAACCTTTGGTGATACCTCCGGTTTTGCGTTTTACAGTGCTTTAGCTATGACAAGGTTGTCGCTATCGGCAGTGGTACTTTGTAGAATAAACACGTTTAAAAATTAGTGATAACTTGCCTCACGGCCTAGTATATAAAAAAACATACTCTGTGACAATTTAGTAAGTTAAAACTACAATTCAACCTGCAAGCGAAACTCTATTATATTTACGACTTCTTGTCACTCGTTATTTGGAAAAATCAATCATTAGCAATTATTAAACACATTAATAATGACCTTTTTATCATTTAAACGTACACTAACGAGTGAAGATGACTTAGAAGCCTTTTCATGCTGATTGTTTTTGGCTTTATTGCCTGAACTTGCTTTATATCGTCAATACTATTGTTTTATATTGCTAGCTATCGTCCATTATGCGAGTCCATTAGATGCCTGAATCTTTAAATATTATCGACCTTATCACCCAAGCGAGCCTGCTGGTACAGATCGTGATGGCTTTGTTGTTATTGGCTTCACTGCTCAGTTGGGTGGTTATCTTTCGGCTCAGCGCACGTTTAGGCAGTGCCAAACGCTTCGATGAGCAGTTTGAGACTTGGTTTTGGTCAGGCGAAGATCTAGCAAAGCTCTACCAAGGCGTTCAAGGCTCGCCTGATCGACAAGGCCTTGAGCAGATTTTTTATGTGGGGTTCTCTGAATATCTAAGAATGCACAAAAAGCGCCAACCTAAAGACGATATTATCGACGGCGTTGAGCGTAAGCTGCGCGTTGGTCTTGGCCGTCAGCAGCAGCTCTTAGAGTCAGGTCTGACTACGCTGGCAAGTATCGGCTCGGTCGCGCCCTATGTCGGTTTATTTGGTACCGTTTGGGGTATTATGAATGCTTTTTTAGGTTTATCACAAACCGAGCAAGCTACCCTCGCCTCTGTCGCACCCGGTATCGCTGAGGCATTGATTGCCACTGCTATGGGGCTATTTGCCGCGATTCCAGCAGTGTTAGCTTTCAATCACTTCACGGCTAAGTCAGCACGGCTTTACGAGTCGCGTGCCTTATTTTGTGATGAGATGACCGGCATGCTACAGCGCGAAACCAGTACCGAAAGTCAAATCGCGACTCCTCGTACTGCGCACATTAATCAGAGCAATCCGCTATGAAGCCAAGTCCTTATAAGCGCCAAAATGCCACGCTCAACAGCGAGATGAACGTCGTGCCTTATATCGATGTGATGCTCGTACTGTTAGTGATTTTTATGGTGACAGCGCCGATGCTGACCACAGGTGTAGAAGTAGACTTACCCAAAGAGCAAGCAGCAAACATGAGCCAAAACCAGCTGCCAATTATCGTCTCTTTAACTGATAATGGTGAGATTTTTATCAGTTATGAGGATAATGTAGATGTGCCTGTCAGTGAGCCTGAGCTGATTAACACTTTATTCAATCTACAAACTCAAAGTAATAATGAAACAGGCCAGCCCATACAGATTATGATCAATGCCGATCAAAACAATCAATACGGCGCTATCGTGGCACTCATGGCAAGCTTGCAGCAAGCGGGTATTGAAAAAGTCGGACTACTCACCGGCCCGCCTTTACCTATGCCGCAGTAAGAAGCCGCAATAAGTAAATGCTACCGTTATCCTTTATAATAATGGTCTATACGGCTACTTTTTAGCCTGATCTGAATTGTTCTAGATATCTACCTTCAAGCTCACATGACTACTCATACTTATGAATAATGCACCTCTCGTCTATATACCTACTCCGCCTGACAGTGATGGGCTAACCTTGCCTACGCTGCTCAGCTTGCTGGCGCACGGTATAGTGATCGGCCTGCTGATCTACACCTATCAGCAGCCAAGTCTAGAGACAAGCGGCGCGATTGAGACCACTATGGTATCGCCTGAGCAGTTAGCTGAGATGCAGGCTCAGATATTGAGTAACCGCGCAGCAGCCCAAGCGGCCAGTCAAGCGAACAGCATCTTACCCGCTGAAACCTCTGAAAGTACAGCTAGTACGGCTAGCACCCCGCCTACAGCCCCCTCAGAGTCTGCGACGTCAAGCTCACAAAGGGTACCTGTTTTTATGCGCTCTGATGACGCTGCCGATGAGCCTATACTGATGAGCGAAAATCAGCAGCAACGATTGGCTGAGCAATCGGCCGCTTACGAGCGCAACCTAGCAGAGTGGAACGCTCAGGCAGAGGCATTAGCGAGCGAGAGACTTGAGCAAGTCGAACAACGTCAGCAAGAAGATGACGCAAAAGAGCGTGAACGACTCAAAGAGTATCGTGATAAACAAAAAAATACGACAAACCCTAGAATCAATCGCCCGAGCAAAACGGATCGTAATATAGAGATAGAAACAGGACTTCCCAGCAGCGCAGGTAAAACCTTTGACTTATCAGACGGTCAATCCACGGCTGATAGCAGACCAGCTGATAGCAAGCCTGCCAGTACCCGTAGTAGCGCTTCGGCTTCTGCGGGCGATTTTAAGAACAGCATAGCTGCTAAAATTCAGAGAAACTTAAAAGCACCGCTTGAAACCCAAGGTATTACTGCTAAAGTAGCTTTAAGATTAGATAATCAAGGTAACGTATTATCCGCCAAAGCTACCGGCGCTAATAGTGCGGTTAATGATGCGGCAGAACAAGCCGCTTTTGCCGCAAGCCCTCTACCTATTGATTTGACCAACCCTGCCAGATTTGCGGCTTTAACTATCAACGTTATGGTTCAATAGATTAAGGTAAAAAGGATTTAAAGCCTAGTGTCAAAGAAGGCAACACTGGAGCTTTCTGATATTTATCTCATACCGCCGATTATTTTAAAATTTTTAACTTAGGGTATTCACCTATGAAACTATTATCTTTAAAGCTACCAACCTCAAAGCTCACTACCTTCTCCGCGTTAAACCTAGCTTCGGCTTCGCTATTGGTTACGCCATTGCTGTTCGCTCCTTTATATTCTGCTACTGCTGCACCTATGGAGATCGACGTCACGGTGGTTGCGCCAAGACAACAAAACCAAGTCGCCTTTGTCCCCTTTGCTGGTGACAATGTCTTATCTTCTATTATCTTAAATGATTTGAGCCGAACCGAATTAAAGGTCACCAGCCAAGGCTTACCGCAGCAGCCACGTAATAGTGGTGAGCTTGCAGGCACTCTGCCAGTATGGCAAAGCTTAGGTATCCCTTATTTAGTCGTCGGTAGTACTCGCAGCAATCGCGGTCAAGTGATCACAGATTATGAGGTTATCGATGTTAAGTCTGGTCGTATCATCCAAGGCAAACAAAGCTTGACGGCTAACAATGACGCGCAGAGTATGCGCTATGCCGGTCACGTGATAGCTGACAAAATCTACGAGCTTATCACTGGTACGCCAGGTGACTTTTCGGGCCGTATTGCTTATATCGAAGAGACTGGCGTTGGCAGTGACAAAATCTCACGTTTAAAAGTCATGGACGCTGATGGTGAGAATGCGAGAGTCATGACAGAGGTAAAAGGCTCTATCTTCTCGCCAGCTTGGTCCCCTGATGGCAACCGTATCGCTTACTCCATCCAGCGCGAGAAGTCCTATCCCATCATCTATGTTCAAAACGTAAGTGGCGGCGGCGCTACTGCGGTAGCTAACTATCAAGGTAGCAATCTAAGCCCCTCCTTCTCTCCTGATGGGAGCAAAATCCTCTTCTCTAGCAGCTTTGAGGGTAGCGCGGATATCTATCAGATAAGCGCTAATGGCGGCAACCTTCAAAAGCTTGTCAGTTGGCCGAGCAGCGAAGTACAGCCAAGCTACGCTCCTGATGGTCAATCGTTTGTTTTTGTCTCCGACAAAGCAGGTTTTAACAGACCGCAAATCTATCGTTATGAGTTTGGCTCAGGGCGCGTCACTAAAGTCTCTAACAGCAGCTACGCGACAAGCCCACAGTTCAGTAGTGACGGCTCACAAATTGCCTTTTTGAACGGCAGCTCTGCAGCTATTATGAATAGTGGCGGTGCGGTCACCGCAAATTTAGGCAACACCGGTATCGATGAAGCACCTAGCTTTTCACCCAATGGCAAGCGCGTGGTCTATGCTTCAAGACAAGGCGGCAAAGGCATGTTGACGATTAAGTCTCTCGCTGGTGGTAGCGCTATAAACGTACCTAGTAGTGGCACCGTGCGCTCACCTGTTTGGTCAGCCAGTCCGAAATAGCGGATGGATCAAATAGCAAATGAGCGTTCGCTCTACAGGTTCATAACCCTAAAAACAACAAAGCGCCTAATGGTTTATTAGGCGCTTTGTTGTTTGAGCTCAAACAGATAAAAAGCTTGTCGTCATAAATATACTAAACTTTATACTTAGACGGCATAAGTTAAATAATTAGCCCCTACTCATCACTTGGATCACTCGCTGGTGGCTTTTCATGTCTTAGCTGCGCGACGTCTTCAGCAGTCACTATCTCATTAAAACCATTTAAATCATTAACGATGTATTGTGTCACTGCGGCCATCTGTTCATCATTCATCATGCCATGAAAAGATGGCATACCACGAAAGCCATTGATCAAGATATCAATAATATAATATTTTGACTGCATTTTGCTGTTATCAGCTAGTGGCGGATAATAGCCTGCGCCATAAGCCCCTTCGCCTTTGTGCATATGACAAGCTGCACAAGAGTCGTGGTATAGTTTTTTGCCATCAGTGGTGATAAAAGCATTTTCTCCCTCAAACTTCGCCTCCCACTTTGCAATGCTAGGGTCGTTCTCCATGTTAGGAAGCGAGCTGACATCGACGATATTGACGTTAGGTTCAGTTAGCTCCTCACGGCTCATATACACTGCGCCCCAAGCACCCGTGTTACGGCTTGCTTGATAGTCATTAGTCGTGATAGAGTCTTGCTCTTGTTCACTAGCTATAGTCTCCACATCGTCTGACTGCTGGCTACAGCCTAGAAGTGCTGTACTGCTTATTACACTCAGCAACATCACAGTCAGCAGCTTAGGTGTCATGTTTTTCATGATGGTTGTTTTCACGATTGCATTGTCCATGATTGCCTCTGAATTTTTATAGTTATCCACATTGACCTAGTATCTAGCCTTATATTGTATTTATGCTAATAATGCGTCTACGCTAGTAATACGTTTATGTTAATAATGCATTTACGCCAACATTAATGTATTTACGCTAACATTTTTGCTTTTTTATGAAGACGCTTGGCAGCATCCATACCAGATAATATAGCGCCTTCTTGCCATGCTGGAATATGTGAGCAATGCTCGCCCGTTAGTACAATACGGTTATCAATACTGCACAGAGTGTCGTAATGCTGGCGACGAGTCGATTCATTCCAGATACCATAGCAACCCAAAGTCCAAGGGATACGGTGCCAAACGACTGACGTCCCTGCTTTAAACTCTTCAGGATACTGAGGATGAATGTATTTGCCGTAGGCTAGCGCGACATTGATACGCTCTTTTGGCGTTAGGGTGTTGAACTTATAAGAAGTTGGACCATAGCCATACGCTCCAAGTAGTACGCCAGGGCCATCTTTGAACATATCTTCTGAAGGATAAGCAATCTGTGCAATAGGCATATCGGTATAAGTTAGACCGCCATAGATCCACTCATCTTCTTCCCAAAAGCGGCGATTAAACTCCAAACCAACTTTATAAGACGTCTCATAAGGTACCGCTGCCATCGCCTGTTTCATAGGCTGTGAGACATTGATATCGAGCTGAGTCAATACCGTAAGCGGTATATTACAGATACACCAGTCTGCGCGTACCGATTTGATAGCGCCATCAGGGCTATTACTATCGACATAATCTACAGTCACCCCAGTGTCGTCTTGGTTAATCTTAGTGACTTTGGCATTGAATTCGATCATATCGCGGCATTCGCGAGTAAAAGCATCGCCGATTTTGCCCATACCGCCTACAGGCTGAAACATCGTTGGCTGATGGCCGTAAGTCATGTGGTTACTATAAATATCTGCCCACATACCTGAGTCTAATATCTCAGTGATAGGTAAAGGCTTTGAGGGCTGGGCATTAGGCATCAAACCGCCACCTGGAAAGACGCTATAGCCGCGATGCTTAGTGGTCGCATGACTAGGACGGTAGCGATAGTCTTTATCAAGCACGCCCCAACCCTTTAGACCCTCAAGCAGTTTCTCTTTATCTTCTGTATTCACTGAGCGATCAAGGCCGCCGACATTCACTGATTTTGATAGTAGTTCTGCCAAATTACCTTGAATATCGTTTTTTACATCGCCCAGACGCTGCGGTGCACCATTAAAATGAGTCGTACGATGTAGATAAGCACGATCATTGGTCTGAATAAAGGGCTGCATCTCTACGCCAAACTCTTTGCAATAATGAAAGACGGCATAATGGTGACTAGGCAGACGCCAAGGTCCGCCATTAAAATAGTTGCCCTCTGCAAAATCACAAGTCACCTCTTCACCGCCAAGTTCTGTATATTTATCACCGCTATGCAGCGTCCAACTCCGGCCACCGCCGCGATTTTGATATTCGAGTACTTTGACATCATAACCGGCTTTACGTAACTCGTAAGCTGCGGTCAGGCCGCCAAGACCGGCTCCAAGGATGACGATACTCGCGCCCGGAGGCGCGCCTTTGAGATCAACCGTTTCTTTAAAACTAGACTCTGAGGCAAACCCTAACGTAGTCATGGCCTGATACATAGCCGTGGCTCCAGCAGTCTTGCCGATCATTGAGAGCAGTTGGCGACGGGTTGGTGATTGAAGCATATCTTTCATGATGTTGTCCTTTTGGTATGACGGTCATACTGTCTCATAGCTGATTGATACTCCTACTTTATAAGCTCAATAATCTCAAGGTTATAAGGGTGTATGAGAGATCAAGTGAGTGTATCTAAATCAGTTATTACTTTGTCATTTACCCTATTATTGTTTTTAAATACGAGAATAGAGGTACGAATCTCTTAATATTTGCAGTATTACTCATAATGTTAAGCGAGTTAATATTGAGCGAGTATTGAGAGCCTAATAGCAGTCTTGCGATAATTCAGACGCTCAGTGTCGATAAGCTCAGTGGCAGCTTGTCCTCGTCAGCTCAATAAAACCATTTACTGAGCATCGAAGTCCATCTTAGCGACTACGTCTTGAGCGTATAATGGCTCGAATAATAAAGAAAATAATCACGATAGCAACGATGATGCCCAGAGCAGCCAACCATCCAGCGTATTTGATTAAAAAAGGCTGCTCAGGCTCAGCAGTGATCACTCGATCAATATCAGCTGCAGTCAAGTCACTACTAGGCAAGCTGCCAAATTTAACTCGGACGTAGTTGGCAATATTAGCAATTTGCTCACTACTGAGCTCTTCTTCAAATCCTGGCATCTTAGGCGTAGTGTCGGATGCGCCCTCTGCGCCGTGCACGATAACATTAATCAAAGCATCAGGATTATCACTGCGAATACTGCTAAGACCGACGATAGGCGCGTAGCGAGCATCTGGCTGGGCATAACCATTGACGCCATGACAGCTTGCACATTCTGCTAAATATAACGCTTCAGGAGAGTTACTACCGCCCGTAACTTCTGCTTTGGCTTGAGTCAAATAGTCATCTTGAGCGAGCAAATCATGAGTAATAGACTCATTGATTGGGCTTGGTAAACGCGAGGCATCAACTGGGCGCACTTTATCTTCCGTTTGTACAGCAGGTACTGCTTTTAGATAAGAAGCAATAGCCCCTAGATCTTCATCTTTTAGGTAGCGAGTACTATGGGCGACTACTTCGGCCATCGGCCCGCCAGCATAAGCGCGCTGATCCAGCTGACCGGTGCGCAGATAAGTGACAATATCTTGCTCACTCCAGCTACCGATACCGCTTGACTCATCCGGCGTAATATTAGGCGCATACCAATTGCCAAGCTCGGCACCAGATAAGTAGTTATCTTTATCAAAGCCCATGGTACTGTTACGCGGCGTATGACAGGTACCGCAGTGACCAAGGTTATTAACCAAATACTCACCGCGCTCTTGGGTTGCGCTCAGACCTTCACGATTTTCAGTAGAAGGCACATTGAGTACATTCCAGCCGAGCATTAAGAAGCGAAAGTTAAAGGGAAAAGGCAAACTGGTTTTATAATCAGGGGCTTCATCATAAGCTGGTACGGTTTGTAGATAAGCGAATAAGGCGCTGATGTCTTCATCCGTCATGCCGCTATAAGAAGGATATGGCATAGCAGGATAAATCATATGATTAGGCGCGCGGCCTTTTTTCAGCGCATTTTTTAGATCTTTTTCAGTATATTTACCGATACCATACTGTTTTGAGGGCGTAATATTAGTGGAATAAATATCACCCATCGGCGTTTCAATCGCGTTACCGCCGACGTAGTCATCGCCGTGGCAGGCCATACAATCAGCAGCGCGGGCAATATACGCACCGCGGTTGACTAGATCGCTGTTGGCAGGGCTAACATTAGGTAGGCTTGCAGCATCAGGAATACTTGTAGCTTCAGCTAATGCGGCGGTAGAAGTGAGACCGATAGCAAACATCGATAGCATCAGATAAAGTGGCTTCATAATATCCTCGTATAGCTAGCAGCTTGATTTTTAATTCGTTGTTTTGCGTTGATGAAGCAGCACAGGGTTGTCAATATGATGCTTTGAATACAATGCTCTTAAAAGCTATCGCATTTGCATACTGAGCCGTGTCAACGTTATTTAATACCTTATGATTCAACTTTATATTATTTCTGCAGTATTGCTAGTTTATTAACGTATTCGTTTAAATACTTTACAAAAGTTAGACTAGTTTATATAGTCCATCTCTGTACAAACGTTTTGTTTTAATAGCAAATACCCCATATCTACTGCTATCAGGTATACTTTATCTATTGTTGTTAAATTTTAAGAGACTCATTATTTTGAAAGCGATCTTCAAAGCCACCGCTATCCGCGCGCTTACCCTAAGTGCGGTCGTTGTATCTGCAGCGCTGCAAAGCGGTTGCCAGTCTATGCAGTTCGGTGCTAGCCCCATTCCTGTCATCTCTTACAATGCCTACGCTCAGCCATAACTTTAGCTTAGCGCTTTAACCTAAATTTTAGACAATTGCTCAAAACCACTTCTTAGACATTGGCATAAATGGCATAAACGTCACAAGCGTCACAAACAAGAAGGCGGATATCAATGAGATATCCGCCTTCTTGTTTGTCTAGCCGCGTGGTGGGCTGTTATTTATTATCAATCATTTGCCGGTTGGTGCTTGATAATAGTTTTGGCTAAGTGGTTGCCAAACCATATCGCAGTATCTATATCACCCTTGCCAGGCGTTTCCTCCGGTGGCCCATCAGCAGATTGCGTCATTAAGCCCAAATAGCTCGATAGACGGTTTAGATCATTCTCACCGTGTCCTGTCGGCATAAGCGGCAAGCCAATCCAATTCATCCCATGCTGCATACAATATAGATTGATTTGTTGTAGTACCGCAAGCTTATCGCCGCTCAGTCCACCAGAGTTGGCAAAGCCTGCTGCCCACTTGCCTTCCCACTCACGATGGAACCAACGCTTTGAGGTCTCTTCCATAAATATCTTGAGTCCAGCAGTCAAGCTGCCCATATACACCGCACTACCAAACACAATGAGATCGGCTTGATCCAAAAAGTCCCAATCGACATCATGGACATCGATAGCTTTTACTTGTGTCTCTGCTAACTGCTGACGAGCACCTGTAACAATGGCTTCAGCAACGCGCTTGGTGTGTCCATAATTACTGTGATAAACAACCGCTATGGATAAGTTAGATGTTCTATCGAGATTTGCCGTCGCGGCTATAGATGTAGTCATACGAGCTCTAATAATAAATTGGTTTATGGATTCCGTAGCACTTATAGTAGATTCAATATAAAAATGTTGTAGCGCTACGGGAATGAATTTTGCGCAGCATCGAAAGGACGCAGCACGCAAGGAAAATTTATACCCGTAGTGCCTTTCAATTTATGACAGTTTTATTTTCGCTTAACCATAGCTGCTGCGGACAATGAGTAAAGCCATACGCCCAGTCGCTGGCTGTTGTAGATGGGTCTGACGACGATAAGAGTAGTAGTTTATATCGTCATAGCTACAATCAATAGCGGTGTTATTCGCCACATTTACCCCTAAATGCTCGAGCTGTGCAGCAGCGAGCTTCGGTAAGTTGAGCATGACTTTATTCGCAGATATATTCTCTGTGCTTAGAGTAGCGTGGTTTGATAATTTATCAATTCTCTTATGGCTCTTATAGCTCTTATGTAATTCGCTATTGTGTAAATCATCACGACCGACCTTATGCTTTGAGTTACTGTCTTTACTTATCTCGCCTTCCATTAAAGCTGAGCAACTAAATAAAGCGTCAAAATCATTTAGAGTTGCCGAGTCTAGTAACTGATTATCAGTGCAGCCTGCTACTAATTTTTCTAATACTGGGCGACCGACTTCATAATTGGCTTGGCTAATACAAGCCCCTATCCAAGCGATGATAGGGGCATCGCTATCGAAACGCTCAGTAGTTGCTTTGATAACACCGCAAGACAGCCCTTGCCAGCCCGCATGAATCGCTGCAATCTGCTCAGTCGCCGGCTGGTACAAAACAATAGGCACGCAGTCTGCGGTCATAATCGCTAAAGCCGTACCAGTTTGCCGGCTAATCATCGCATCAGCATCTACTGGGCGCATACTCAGCTTGGCGTTACGATGCGCCTCATCAGTGCTATGCTCAACGTCATAGACATGCTTACCATGCACTTGATTGAGCCAATGTACGCGCTCAACCATTAGAGGTTGCGCGCTTGCCTGTTGTGCGTTTAACTGATCGTTAATTGCGCTCAATAAACGCATACGGTTCATCAACACCGTCAGGCTAGCATCATTGACATGTAAGCCAAGATTAAACTCGCCGTAGCTTGCCTGCCCTTTTTGCAGTTGTTGCTTGCTTGCAGCAACTGCTTCGCCATCATCACTATCAATCGTCTTTGTCAGCGCTGTTGTCTGAAAAATAGAGACACCATCGAGCTGAGCGATTAATCGCACTGGTGGCTTGCCTAAAGCAGCTGTCCTATTCGTCATATTCTGCGCTTCACCTAAGTCTAAGTTAATATAAGTCCAAACTGACATTACTCTAAATTGACACAGCACATTGGCTCAAAAATCAGCTCAGCGATTATTCCAAATCATAATCGTCGCTTAGCACCGCTATGAGCCGCTGCATATCTTCTGGTATCGGCACGGTGACTTCGATGTCTTCATCAGTTATCGGATGCACAAACCCTAAGGCATAAGCATGCAAAGCTTGACGCGGGAAGTTGCCGATAGTTTGGCGCTGCTCTTCGCTTAAGCCTGCACGAAGCTGACGACGGCCGCCATAGACGCGATCACCGACGATAGGATGACCTATATGACTTAAATGCACTCGGATTTGGTGCGTGCGTCCGGTCTCAAGGCCGACATCCAATAAGCAGTAGTTTTCATTGAGCGGGGTAATCTTCAATAGATGGGTGACCGCTTCGCGTCCAGCGGTCATCACCGTCATTTTGGTACGCTGATTGCGGTGACGCCCGATAGGTGCATCGATCCTTTGATGCCGCCTTAAACTGGCTTGATCTCCGGCAACCACACATTGGTAATGGCGATAGACACTTTTATCTTTGAGCTGCTCCATTAGCGCCATTTGTGCCGGTTTTGTTTTACCGATCAATAGCAGCCCTGAGGTATCCTTGTCGATACGGTGCACAAGTCCTGCGCGCGGCAAATGGTGCTGCTGCGGGTAGTGATATAATAATGCGTTCACTAACGTGCCGGTTTGATTACCAGCGCCTGGATGCACCACCATACCAACCGGCTTATTGATGACGAGTACCGCCTCATCCTCATAGACGACTTCGATGGCGATATTCTCTGGCTGATCTTCACTATGCTGCTGCAGCGTCGTGGACAAATGCAATACATCAGCAGTCTTAACGCGGTATTTGGGCCTTTCTACTTTGCCATTGCACAGTAAGCTACCGTCAGCGATCCAGCCTTGAAGCTGCCCGCGCGAGAAATCAGTGAAGACTTGTGAAGCAAGCTTATCGATACGTAGGCCTGACTCTTTTTCAGTCACGGTATGCGTCACATCGATGACCTCTAATACGCGTTGACCTGGCAGTTGAGAGCTTTGATCCTCATCGCCTGATTCATCATCGTCTTCTATTTCTTCATCCATAAGACCATCATCAGCAAGAGAGTCCTCATCGAATTCTGCTAACGCTGCTTCGTTTTCAATCATCTCATTATCGGCATTTAGTGTTGTACTTGTGGCATTATCATTCATAGCATATTCAGTCGTCGTAAAGTCACCATAGTGCACTTTATAGAAATGTAGACAGTTATTTGATAATTTAGCGCGCTGGCTATCAAAATAAAGTATCCGTTAATTAGGGCGTGTTGAACATTCACAAATGCGCACTGCTGATCGCTAAAATAGTTCTAGTCTAAGTGAAAATTGCAGGTAATGCTTATTGCATTGGCTAGATTTTCACAACGACTAGGGCGATTTTAGCATCAGCCCTAACTACAACAACAGGGACAGGACTATTTTTTGCCGCTTTATTGATAAAAATAGACGCTTAGAACGACTAAACTTACCATTTTTATCTGCAAATCAGCTAAAAAATAGTCTCTGTCAGTGCCATGGTCGAATGTTCAACACGCCCTAGGGCTATATTGTAGCATGGCAAATGCTCAGACCCTACAGCATCACTCAGTTATCTGTTTTAAATTAAACTTAGTGATATAATTGATAATCGCTTTGCTGTAGTTTATTTGGAGCCGAGTATGGTTTAGAGCCAACTTTATAGTCAGCAAAATCGCTCAGCTTGCGAAAATAAACCGTGAAAAAATAGACGAAGCTTGCATTATTCTATAAAGTAGGCAGAACTTTTGCTAGTAGCTTATCGATTGGTGCTACTACTGACTTTTATTATTAACCTGTTATGTTGCATAGTAGCGTCGCTGCTATTATGCCTTTTGTGCGGAGAGAAGTATGCGCCCTGTAGGCAACACGTTTATCAAACTATCTTCAATGACCTTGCTTACCTTAAGTGTGAGCTTGGCTGGCTGCCAGACTTTTAAAAACCTAACAGGCGATGACGTAGACGCCGTCGAGACGGCCGAAAAGTCTGAACAAGCTTATTATAATGATGCGATTGCAGAAATCGACAAAGGTCGTTACAACCAAGCCATCGAAGACTTAAATAACTTGCGCACTTTTTATCCTACCGGTCCTTATGCAGAGCAAGCACTGCTCGATGTGATGTATGCCCAGTACGCTAGTGGCAGCTATGAGCTCGCTGCTGCCAGTGCCGAGCAGTTCATTCGTCTTTATCCTTCTAATCCGCAAGTCAGTTACGCCTATTATGTACGCGGCGTGGCCAATATGGAAGGCTCATCTGATGGCCTAAAAATCTTTAAAGTCAATCAAGCAGAGCGTGATACAGCCTATTTACGTCTTGCCTTTGCCAACTTCCAAGAGCTGGTCAATAAGTACCCCAATAGCCCCTACTCTCCTGATGCTGCTCAGCGTATGACCTTTATCTACAATCAGTTTGCACAAAGTGAGCTGACAGCGGCTAACTGGTATATCGAGCGCGAAGCTTATGTCGCGGCCGTCAACCGTGCCAAATGGGTCGTACAATATTATCCATTGAGTGAGTCTGTTCCTGAAGCGCTAGCTATCTTAGCTTACGCGCATCAAAAGCTTGGTATCACTGATCTGGCCCAAGAGTACCAAACGCTCCTACAGATTAACTATCCAAACTGGCTGACCAATGATGGCCGCGTTAAGCTCAATACCAAACGTGATAGCTCTTGGTTAAACAAGCTAACCTTTGGTAAGCTTGGTCGCGCAGGTATTAGCGAGTCCTCGATAGCGACGGATCAATATACTGGCGCAACCAAAGAGCAGATCATTCGTAGCGCCACTCAGCTACGCCTGCCAAGCGACAATGCTGCTGCCAGCAATGCTAATGCTTCTTCAAGCAACCTAGTCACCGGCGACAATCGCGGTGTCAATATCGGTCTAGGTCTGCCTGAAAATGAAAGCGAGCGCATCACTGACCAAGCAAGCACCGGCTCTACTGCCAGATCCGCTATTGTTAATCCGCAAACCACCAATCCTGTGCGCCGCGCAACCCTACCTGATGACAATACTAGCGAGCGTATTCAGCTCACGCCTGCCGATACGGATGTCATTGAAGAAGACACTGAATAGTCGGCTTACTGATATAATCAGCTGACTAATACTGTATCAAAGTACGATGTCAGTAGATAAAAATGCAAATAAATAAGGTCAACGCTATCGTTGGCCTTATTTATTTTAAACTAATATTAAATACTAGCGCGCTTCATGATGAGGTATCAGTAAAGCCACCTCTAAATATTTCACCAAAATTAAAAGCTGAGCATAACCTTGCTCAGTCTCTGTGCTAAAATATTTATCCTTATGAGTATTCCTAACCATATTCTCGAGCAATTAAATAGCCAAGCTGACTTAATCAGCATGATTGGTCGGCATACTACGCTCAAACGAGCAGGTAGCGAGTTTAAAGGCTGCTGCCCTTTTCATGGTGAAAAGTCGCCTTCTTTTTATGTCAATCCACAAAAAAACATCTACCACTGCTTTGGTTGTAGCGTCGGCGGCAATGCGATTAGTTTTTTGCGCGATTATGAAAACCTCACTTTTATGGAAGCGGTTGACGAGCTGTCTAAGCAGACCGGCATCGAAGTCCCGAAAGACGAGCAAAAAAACGTCAGCTACCAGCGCAGCAAGCCGAGGTCTACTGCTCAGCCTATGCCTCCAAAGGTAGTGGACAACACATCTTCGCCGGTGCAGCAAACTTCTGATACCGCGCCTGACTATCATAATGATGATGCATTCTATGCCAGCCACGCAAGTAGTGATTATTTTGATAACTATACTAGCGACTTGTCCGCGGCTATGGATTATCCTGATTACAACCCTATCGATGACCAACAGCCGCCAGATTGGCTTATGGCTGATGACTACTCAATGCCAATCGATGCTGATAGTGCCAGTGAGCAAGACGGCAACTTATACGAGCTGTTGACGCAGATTCAGCAATTTTATCAGCGTAATCTGCACACGCATCCGCATGCCAAGCATTACTTTGCCGCCCGCGGTATCACTGAGCAAAGTCTTGAGGATTTTGGTTTAGGCTACGCGCCTTTTGGCTGGCAGCACCTTGAGCATGAGTTTCCTCAAGATATAGAAGGGCTAAAGGCGCTAGGGCTTGTGCGCCAGTCAGAGTCAGGTCGTGATTATGATCTATTGCGTGATCGCGTCATCTTCCCGATTCGTGACAATCAAGGACGCACGATTGGCTTTGGTGGCCGCGCGCTCGATGATGAGGTCAAGCCAAAGTATATTAATTCCTCAGACTCGCCCGTCTTTCACAAGCAGCATGTGCTCTATGGTTATTATGAGTCGCGCCAGCAGCGGGCTAATGATTGGCTCGTCGTTGAAGGCTATATGGATGTCATCGCGCTGTATCAAGCAGGCATTTATGGCGCGGTGGCCTCTATGGGTACAGCGATTAATGAGAGTCAAATCTCAAGACTTTTGACCTTGAACCCGACGCTCACCTTAAGCTTTGATGGCGATAGCGCCGGACAAAAAGCGGCTTGGCGCACGCTTGAGGTGGCGCTACCGGTACTCGCCGATGACAAAGAGCTTAGGTTTTTGACCTTACCGAACAACCATGATCCCGACACTTTTATTAAAGCGCACGGCAATGAAGCTATGCGCGAGCAGATCAAAAACGCCATGCCGCTGTCGCAATATATCTTCGCTTACTTAAGTGAGCGTTATGATATGAGCTTAGCAGAAGGCAAAGCGAAGCTGATGTCGCAAGTGCGAACACTGACAGCTTCTTTGCCAAAAGGCAGTAGCTTTCGTTATCTGCTCAACAATGATATCTATCAAAAGCTGGGCGGCAAACGCAGTCAAAACAGTGAAGCTAAAGATGCCTTGTTAGACTTTGATGGTGATATGACCATCAGTCAGCAGCTGCAGCTGTGCTTTTTGTTTCAGCCCTTAGCGTTAAGCGAAGATCCGATTGAGATGATTTGGCAGCAAGCAGGGCTCACAAGCTTATCCCTGCCTGCCCATATCAAGCAAAAAGCCTCGGCTGACGCCATGCGCGCTTTGGTTTGGGAGGATTTGCAAGATGCTCCTTTGATAGATGTAGTCAGTACCATCAAGCGCTGTATCAATTACTTGCCAAAAGACCCCAATGCGGCAGCGCATTTTATATTATCTAATCTTACCGCGAGTACCCAAGAGTCGCTGAGTCGTAGCTGGGGTCCTTTTTATAAGACCTTACACGCCAGAAATATCTTAAGCTTGGATGCGCTGATTGAGACACTAGTTATGCAGCTACTACAGCTGCATATGCAAAAAAAGACCCAAGAGCTGATAAAAAACCCCAATCATGTCAAACTCGCCATCGTTAGAAAACAAACCCAGCACCTCAATGATTGGATGCGGGCCCAGCAAGCCGAACAATCCGCGCAAATGATGGGCAGCTAAGTAGATGGTGCGACGAGTCTGGCGCTACAAATGATCTAGGACGGGCTTAATTTATTTTTTATCCTAGCCAAACCCTTTAAAACCCTAGCAGCTGACCCCATCATCTATGATAATGCTCAATAAGCTTTCAAATCAGCGGTTAAAAAAACAAGAGATTCTAGTATCTGCGCTGATTAGCCGTATTCTGTTTTCATAGGTCTGTGTTAAACTACGCCGTTATCAGCTTGATTTGAGCAATTTGAACCAATTTTTTATTTTTTTGCTATTTTGAATTGTAGTTTATTTATAGCATTGATGCTTTTGAGCCCTTATTCATATCAACTCATTGTCATAGTAGAGGATGACTAATCGCTAAGCTTATAGGTCAATCCAAGCATTTAGCCTTTATATCTGTTATGACAATGCCCGATGCAAGCGAGTAATTATGAACGATAAGTCCTTATCTAATTCCACCTCCCAGCTAGCTACCCTAATCCAGATGGGTAAGGAGCAAGGGTATCTCACCTATGCTGAGGTGAATGATCAACTTCCAGACTCTATTACCGAAAGCGATCAGATCGAAGATATCGTGCAGATGCTGACGGACGTTGGGATCAAAATCTTTGAATCTGCTCCTGATGCTGATGATATCTTGATGAGCGATGATTCAAGCGATGATGATATGGCAGCGGATGAAGCAGCAGCCGTACTCGCTTCTGTTGAGACAGAACCTGGACGCACCACTGACCCTGTACGTATGTATATGCGTGAGATGGGTACTGTTGATCTACTGACTCGTGAAGGCGAGATCGCTATCGCTAAACGTATCGAAGAAGGTATCCGCGATGTGCAGCATGCGATGGCCTACTGGCCTGGTACGGTACAGTTTGTGCTTGATGAATACCAAAAGGTTCAAGAGGGTGAGAAAAAACTCTCTGATGTGATTACCGGCTTTTTAGATCCTGAAACTGAAGAAGATCGTCTGGCAGCTAAAGAAGAAAAAGATCGCGTTAAAGAAGAAAAAGAAAAGGCCCGTGAGGAGAAAGAAAAAGCACCTGTCCTCAAAGCTAAAGATAAGAGTAAGCTCGATGACGAAGACGATGAAGACGAAGACGAAGATGACGTCGAGGAAGAAGAAGCTGAAGAAGAAAGCGGCGGTATCGACCCAGAAGCCGTACGCCTGCGTATCGAGGAGATCGAAGACTTATTTGTTACTGCTAAAGAAGCCTTAGTTGAATATGGCCGTGGTAGCGAGCAAGCAAAAGCCGCTTATGCTCTACTCGCTGAGCGCTTTATGATGCTCAAACTGAACAATCGCATGTCCGATCAAGTCATGGCCATCATGCACGATGTCTATGATGATGTGCGTAAGCAAGAGCGCCAAATTATGCGCCTGGTCATTCGCCGTGGCCGTATGCCGCGTAGCGAGTTTCGTAAGACCTTCCCAAGTAACGAGACTAACGTCGATTGGCTCACAGAGCGCCTAAAAGGCAAGCCAGCCTTTGCCGAAACTTTAGAAAAAGTCACTGATGATGTGATTCTACTGCAGCGTAAAATCCGCGACTACGAGCAGCAGCTCGACATGGAAATCGTTGATATGAAAGATGTCGCGCGCCGTATGGCAGTTGGTGAAGCCAAAGCCCGCCGTGCCAAAAAAGAGATGGTCGAGGCTAACTTACGTCTGGTTATCTCAATCGCCAAAAAATACACCAACCGTGGTCTACAGTTCTTGGATCTCATTCAAGAAGGTAACATTGGTCTGATGAAAGCGGTCGATAAGTTTGAGTATCGCCGCGGTTATAAGTTCTCAACTTACGCCACTTGGTGGATCCGTCAGGCGATTACCCGCTCAATCGCTGACCAAGCGCGCACCATCCGTATCCCGGTGCATATGATTGAGACGATTAACAAAATAAACCGCGTTTCGCGTCAGCTCTTGCAAGAGATGGGGCGTGAGCCTACGCCTGAAGAGTTAGGCGAACGTCTCGAGATGGACGAAGTCAAAGTCCGTAAAGTGCTAAAAATCGCCAAAGAGCCGATCTCTATGGAAACGCCTATCGGTGATGATGAAGACTCGCACTTAGGCGATTTTATCGAAGATGGGACGATCTCAAGCCCTGTCGATGATGCAACATCTGCAGGTTTGCGTGAAGCGACGCGTGATGTATTAGGCAATTTGACCGAACGTGAGGCGCGTGTGCTCAAAATGCGCTTCGGTATCGATATGCCAACCGATCATACGCTAGAGGAAGTCGGTAAGCAGTTCGACGTCACTCGTGAGCGTATCCGTCAGATCGAAGCCAAAGCGCTGCGTAAATTGCGCCACCCTTCGCGCTCTGAACACTTGCGTTCATTCCTTGAGAATGATTGATATAGCAGCTTGAAAAAACGCTATTTTAGCCTCATAAAGGAGGCAAGACAGTAGCAGGCAATAAGTAAAAAAGCTGAGCGAGTCTCAGCTTTTTTGTGTGCGGCTCTAGCATTAATATTGAAAAAACAACAAAGGTTTCATTATGAGTAACGATCCAAAAAACAACTCTAACGATCAACAAGCCAGCAAAAGAGACGTCAAAGTCACCGAATTAATCGCTAATAACGGCATCTTAAAAGGTAAAAAAACGGATATTCAAAACCCAGAGCTGTGGGAATTTCCCATGAACTATCCGATGAGTGTGATCGGTCATGAAGGCGAACACGAAACATTGCTCAATGAGCTAAAACTCATTTTGGGCAGTCAGTTCCCTGAGTTCGACTTAGCCTCTATTGAAGTTAAGCCTTCAAAGACCAACCGCTTTCATTCAGCGCGGGTGAATCTGTATCTGACTAGCGCTGAGCAAGTGAATGAGCTTTATGCCGCGCTTGATAACGCGCAAACAGTACGTATGGTGGTATAAGCAGCAAACCTCTTGCTAGAAGCGGCTAAAACGAGTCAGCGCTCTATCTAAGCTGTTATTTGGCGAGTCTTACCTCTTAATACATCGAAAAGTACAACCAAAATCGTCACTGTTTAGGTGACGATTTTTTATGGCATTGACCGTGCTTATCGGGTACAATTTGTGCCGCTATTTTACGCTTCCCACTGCTATTATCAGTAGCAAAGATATCAAATTGGCAAAAGTGAAAAGCAAGCTGTTTTTTATAAAAAAATTTATGATTCTTTACATATCTTCTAGGCCTTATGCCATCGCTCTTTGCTGAAATTTAGCGCCTCAACAACATAAATTCAATCTAAAATCAATATAGCATTTTCAAATTATTCCCGCTATATTGTGTCTACTTACTAACAAATACGCTATATGTAGTGCTCAGTGGTTTTTTACCTGACTAGAGCCTTCGGTATTCTTTTGCCTAAAAAAAGCACAAAAGCTTTCTGGTTATAGCTTGCTTAATAAAAGAAGTCGATAACACTATAGGACAGTTTTGACTGAGTAATACGACTAACTATTGATAATTTACGAGGGCGGTATGACACATATTGACAATATTCAAGTAACCAAACGCGACGGACGCCTAGAGCCTATAGATTTGGATAAAATCCATAAGGTAATCGAATGGGCCGCGCACGATTTAGATAATGTGTCAGTGTCACAAGTGGAGCTTAAATCGCACATTCAGTTCTATGAAGGCATCAAAACCCGTGATATCCACGAGACTATCATCAAGTCAGCTGCCGATCTCATCTCAGAGGACACGCCTGACTATCAGTATCTCGCCGCGCGCCTTGCTATCTTCCATCTGCGTAAGATTGCCTATAACCAGTTTGAGCCGCCGCACCTATTCGATCATGTTACAACTCTAACTGAAGCAGGCAAATACGACGAGCATATCCTAGCCGACTACAGCCGTAGCGAGTTTGATGAGCTAGACGCCTATCTCGATCACTGGCGCGATATGAACCTTGCTTATGCCGCTGTTGAGCAAATGGCAGGTAAATACCTCGTACAAGATCGCGTCACCAAGCGCGTTTATGAAAGCCCGCAGTTCCTTTATATGCTCGTGGGTATGTGTCTATTTGCCAATTACGACAAAGCTGAGCGCTTAAGTTACGTCAAACGCTTTTATGACGCGACCTCACAATTTAAAATCTCACTACCGACGCCTATCATGTCGGGTGTACGTACGCCATCGCGTCAGTTTAGCTCGTGCGTACTTATCGAATGCGGTGACAGCCTCGACTCAATCAACGCGACCACCAGCGCCATCGTACGCTACGTGTCACAGCGCGCTGGTATCGGCATCAACGCAGGTCGTATCCGCGCTTTGGGTAGCCCTATCCGCGGCGGTGAAGCGCAGCATACTGGCTGTATCCCATTCTACAAACTGTTCCAAACGGCGGTGAAATGCTGCTCACAAGGTGGCGTGCGCGGTGGGGCCGCGACTCTCTTCTATCCATTATGGCATTTAGAAGTTGAATCACTCCTTGTACTCAAAAACAATCGCGGCGTCGAAGACAACCGTGTGCGTCACATGGATTACGGCGTACAAATCAACAAAACGCTATACACTCGCCTGATCAAAGGGCAAGACATCACCCTATTCTCGCCCTCGGATGTCCCAGGCTTGTATGATGCTTTCTTTGAAGATCAAGAAAAGTTTGAAGCGCTCTACACCAAGTACGAAGGCGACCCTTCTGTACGTCAGCGCCAGATTCCAGCGGCAGATCTGTTCAGCCTGATGATGCAAGAGCGTGCCAGCACCGGCCGTATCTACATCCAAAACGTCGATCATTGCAATACTCATAGCCCGTTCGATGCCAGCGTTGCACCGATTCGCCAGTCCAACCTGTGTATGGAGATTGCGCTACCGACTAAGCCGCTTGATAATATCAATGACGAAGAAGGTGAAATCGCCCTATGTACGCTATCAGCGGTCAATTTAGGTAAAGTCGAGAGCGTCAGCGATATCGAAGAGCCCGCAGAGCTGATCGTCCGCGCCCTTGATGCCCTACTCGACTATCAAGACTATCCAGTTAAGGCCGCTGAAAATGGCAGTATGCGCCGCCGTACTCTTGGCGTTGGCGTCATCAACTATGCTTATTATCTTGCAAAGAATGGCGTGCGCTACTCAGATGACTCAGCATTGGGTCTGACACATCAAACCTTTGAAGCACTACAGTACTATCTCTTAAAAGCGTCAAACAAACTTGCCAAAGAGCAAGGCGCGTGCCCTGCCTTTAATGAGACCACTTACTCGCAAGGTATTTTGCCGATCGATACTTATAAGTCTGACTTGGATAACATCTGCCAAGAGCCACTGCACTTGGATTGGGAAAGCTTGCGTCAAGAGATTACCGAGCACGGTTTACGCAACTCTACCCTAACCGCGCTGATGCCGTCTGAGACCTCAAGCCAGATCGCTAACGCCACTAACGGTATCGAGCCACCACGTGGTCTGGTCTCTATCAAAGCGTCAAAAGATGGCATTCTAAAGCAAGTCGTGCCTGAGATTGATAAGCTAAAAGATCAGTACGAGCTACTATGGCAAATGCCAAATAACGATGGCTACCTCAAGCTTATCGCTATCATGCAAAAGTTCGTCGATCAAAGTATCTCTGCCAATACCAACTACGATCCGGTGCGTTATGAAGGCGGCCGTGTACCGATGAAAATATTGCTTAAAGATTTACTCAACGCCTATAAGCTTGGAGTGAAGACGTTGTACTACCATAACACTCGTGATGGTGCGAACGATGCGCAAGCGGATATGGAAGATGATTGTGCTGGTGGTGCATGTAAGATTTAGGTTAGTGTTAATATATAGAACGTCGATAAAACATTAGCGTAAGCTACTAAAATTTAGTACAGGATAAGGAGTAAAAGTGACTACGGATAGTATAATTACACTAGTAGGTACTATAGTCACTTTGATTTCTATGTTTGTTGCAATAAAACAAGCATCAAGTGCTAAAAATTATAGGGAACAGATAAGAGCTGATGTCAGAAAAATTAGCTTAGCTAAATGTACTCGAGACATGGAAGGTATTTTAGACACATGCAATCAATTACCAATTGATCCAAAAAAAATGCCTAGGGGCAATAAGGTATCTAACACTATCAAAGATATTAAGAGTCAACTAGACAATTCAATAGGTGTTTTAAGCACAATTGGGGCAGATAATAAAATTCGTGAAAATCTTGTAAAAGCTCAAACAACACTTCATTCTTACGAAATTTCTTACACGCAAGGTAGAGTAAATAGCAATGAATTGTTAGAAATCAGATCATTTATTCAAGACTCTATATCTATTTCAAATACAACCCTTTACAGCATTGGAGAAAAATAATGGACTTGAATGAATTAGAAAATCAAGTCAACTTATTACAGTATCATTTGCAACTCCTTGCAAACTGTATTGACTCTGATGAACACCCAGTAGAAAGTTTAATACTGAATATGAACTGGAATGAAAAACAAATTGACAGAGCTCATGATATATTCCAAAAGTACGACCAGCTTATTGATTCAAAATCAAAAATAGTTTGGAGTAAATTTGAACATGAATTACGGGATGAGTTTGCGATTGGATATCAAACAGTAAAGGCGATTGTTATAGCCTTCTATAAGAATCATCAATGGGTAGACGTTTGCTATCAATATGCAATGAGTTTTGAACCAACCACTCCTATAGAGTTTCATCAAATTACTCGTAATAATAAGTTTAAACATTCTTTGAATGATCTTTATAAAAAATAAAGTACTTGGTTTTGATAGGGTATGCTTAGCGCACCAATGACATAGATAAGCTAGGCGTAGAATCGGTTAAACAAAACGCAATTTGTTGCTAATACTATGTTTCTATATTTCAGTCCTATTTAATGGAATTTTACTATGCATGTGCTGATGGATCTATGGGTAGGTATGGGTGAAAACTCAAATCAGCTACAGTTTATCTTGAGTGTTTTAGCTATTTCAGTTGGTATCAAAGCAGCACTATACGCAAAGAAGCAGATTTTAATTGCTAACAATCAAAGGCAAGATAGTAACGAATTAGCTAAATATAATTTGCAACTTAGAGTTTTAGAAACGGCTTTTAAATATGAAGAAGAAATTAATATTTTTAAAACTCGCTATCGAAAAGAGATTCTCGAAAAGTTTGAAAAAGGTCTTCAGAAATATGGAATGAATCTAGAAAGTCCAGTAATTGAAGGCGAAAACCATACATACAGTGAAGGTTTGAATACTCCATATGAGCTGTTAAAAAGCAGTGAAACCTTAATAAATAGCATAATTGAAAGACTGACTTCAGAAAATAGTGACGAATTGAATAGAACAGATTTAGAACAGATCTTAAAGGAACTGTTAAAACAAGCTTCTGTTATTCGCAAATCTAATTTCGAAATCTCTAATAAAGCAGAAGCACTAAGTAAAATCTTGGAAGATAAAAATATTTAGTCCTTGTAGGCTGGGTTTTTAACCCAGCCTACAGACCAAGCTCAAAAGATAAAGTTATTAAAAAAAACGAACCTTGCTACAACAAGGATTTTTAGCCGCGACTATAGCGGTATCCTGCTGACGACGATGGCGATGCAGTCTGTGGCTGGAAGCGGTCGCTCGAACGTTGGAACGCTACCAGACACCCTAGACTGCACGCCAGCGGCTAGGCAGATACAAGCGGAAGGCGGGATTGGCTACCTAAATAGTTAAGTTTAATAGATTAACAAATAAGACCTAATTTTCGTGCTAAAATTAGCCCTATATTTAGAGCCATAATTTTAGCGGGAGAATGAATCATGCAACCGATATTTGCGACACAGACAGCCAGTATCTCAGAGCTAAAAAACAATCCTTCCGCCTTGATTAAACAGTCAGATGGTGAGTCGATTGCCATTTTAAACCACAATAAGCCCGTGGCTTACTTAGTTTCCACAGACATGTACGAGCGCATGATGGAAGCGATGGACGATATGGCACTTAGCCAAACCGCTAATGCTCGCATGAATGACGGGCAGACACCGATAAAGGTTACATTGGATGACTTATAGTCTTGAGTTTCATCCTTTGGCATTAAAAGAATGGAAAAAGCTAGCGCCCAGTATTCAGCAGCAATTTAAAAAAAAGCTGCAGCAGCGACTAGCAAATCCGCGTGTGCCTGCGTCAAAACTCTCAGGGCATCCAGATACCTATAAAATCAAATTGCGTGCTGTAGGCTATCGTTTGGTCTATAGCGTCAAAGATGATGTAGTGGTCGTTTATGTACTAGCCGTAGGCAAAAGAGAAAACAATAAGGTATATGAGAGCCTTGCAGTACGCCAACCATAGCTCAAGTATAATCAAAAAAAACCCTTTAACTTTACCGCTATAATCGCAACACATAAAGAATAAAAATGACGGAGGTCATAGACGTGCACTATACCGCAATCATCAAAGACGGTGGTTTGTTTATCCCTAACGTATTTTCAGATATTAATGACGGTAGCTCGCACATCGTACAAATAGAAGTCGATATCGAAGCGGTGCGCGAGCAATTGAACCCAAGCGTTGCCTCAAATCAAGAAAGCGCAAAAAAAGAGGTCGCAAAAGCTGCGAAAAAACCAGTAATGCGTGTCACTAAAAAAACAGCGGCAAAACAATTTCAAGACGAAGGGTTAAGCCCGCAGCGTAAAAGCGCTATCGATGAATTGGAAGCTTTGGATGACGGTGAGCTCAGCGAAATGCTCAAAGCTTATGTTAACGAAGGGCAGATCTCTTTGGAGAACTTGTAGGTTATTGGGTAAGACACCCTATAGAATGTATTTAACGTTTATATCAATATATCAATCAACTAGATATTTAAAAAGGCAGTTTCATGACTTATTCAATCTTTAATCAAACCCCGAATAATGCGCTTACAGAGCCGATGTTTTTTGGTCAGCCGGTCAATGTCGCCCGCTACGATCAACAAAAGCACCCTATCTTTGAGCAACTGATTGAAAAGCAGCTGTCGTTTTTTTGGCGTCCTGAGGAAGTCGATGTCTCAAAAGACCGTATCGACTTTAGTAACTTATCCTCGCACGAGCAGCATATATTCTTAAGTAACCTCAAGTATCAGACCCTACTCGATTCCATTCAAGGTCGTAGCCCCAACATCGTGCTGCTGCCACTGGTGTCGATACCGGAGCTTGAAACGTGGATTGAGACGTGGTCATTCTCTGAGACCATTCACTCGCGCAGCTACACGCATATCATTCGTAATATCGTTAATGATCCGGGCCTTGTCTTCGACGATATCATGCAGAACGAGCATATTCTAGAGCGCGCCTCTGACATCGCAGGCTACTATGATGAGCTGTATCGTAACTCGCAGCTGTATAGCTTGTACGGTGCCGGCACGCATAAGGTCAATGGCGAAGAGATCAGTGTTGATTTGCGCTCATTAAAGAAGCAGCTCTATCTGTGCATCATGGCGGTCAACGTGCTTGAGGCGATTCGTTTTTATGTGTCGTTTGCTTGCTCGTTTGCCTTTGCCGAGCGCAAGCTGATGGAAGGTAATGCCAAGATTATTAAACTGATTGCTCGTGATGAAGCACTGCATCTGACTGGTACACAGCATATGCTGAACCTCATGCGTAATGGCAAAGATGATCCTGAGATGGTCGAGATTGCCGAGGAATGTCATGAGCAAGGCATTGAGATCTTCCGTAAGGCCGCTGAGCAAGAAAAAGAATGGGCGGGATACTTATTTAAAGACGGCTCAATGATCGGACTTAATAAAGATATCCTTTGCCAATATATCGAGTACATCACCAACTTGCGTATGGAAGCGGTTGGCCTGCCGTCTGCGTTTCCGAATTCGAAGTCTAATCCGATTCCTTGGATTAACACTTGGCTGTCCTCTGATAACGTGCAAGTCGCGCCGCAAGAGACTGAGATCAGCTCGTATCTGGTCGGTCAGATCAATTCAGACTTGTCCGATAGCGACTTTGATGACTTTGAGCTGTAATTTTTAGATGTTATTAGCGCGTCGATGACATATCGCTGTCATGTAGGCGCGCTATCATCAAGGCAAAAAACACCAATAAAAATGACCATCAGGAGCTTGGGCAATGACGTGGGTAGTGACCAGCAAACAGCGCTTTTATTTGCATGATAGCGAGACCTTGCTAGACGGCTTACTGCGTACTGGGCACGATATCAACTATCAGTGCCGTGAAGGCTACTGCGGTAGCTGCCGCGTACGTCGTATCGCCAGCTCGCATGTGGTGGAGTATCCTTTTGCTCCCCTTGCGATGATTGAGGATAATGAGATACTGCCCTGCTGCTGCCGGGTTCAAGGTGTTATCTATATCGATCATGAACTGGTAAAAGACTGAGTGGTGCATAAACAATTCGTTCATAAAAAACGCGCTGTCTTTGAAAGACAGCGCGTTTTTTGATGTTCAGTCATGTTGCTATTAGTTAATGCTACATAGACAATAGCGTTGAAGTAACGCAAGCGGTTATTGAGGTGCGCCATTGTTTTCAAATAGCTTCATCAGCTCTTCGCGCATACGGTCACGCTCCTCCTCACTCATCATCGGTCGCTCTTGTGACTCGCCGTGATAGTTCTGTTCAGGGCCACCCTCCATAATAACGGGACGTTGTACGACTTCTTGTGACGGGCGCTCAGCTAAGGTTACAGGAACTTCAGCGTGCTTACCATTGCGTAGTATTTGAGTATTGAGCACCGTGTTGGGCGGTTTGCGTGCGACATACTGAATCAGCGTATTGGCATCGGTCATCTCAACGCCATCAATAGTCAAAATAATATCGCCGGTCTTTAGGCCACTAATCGCGGCAGGACCTTGCGGAACCACATTAAGCACTTCGACACCAGTTGAGGTCTCAAGCTGAGTCGGATCACGAAGCTGCGACTGAATCTCAATGCCAAGCCAGCCACGGCTGACGCGGCCATCTTTGATCAGCGCGTTCATCACTTGCTCAACAAGCGCGGTTGGAATAGCAAAGCCGATACCCATTGAGCCGCCTGAGCGCGAGAAAATCACAGTATTAATACCGACCAGCTCACCGCTCGCATCGACTAGCGCACCGCCTGAGTTACCTGGGTTGATAGCGGCGTCGGTTTGGATAAAGTCCTCAAACTTATTGACACCAAGGCCCGTACGACCTGTGGCTGAGATAATACCTTGCGTCACCGTTTGACCCACGCCAAAGGGGTTACCTATCGCTAGCGCAAGATCGCCAACGCGAATAGGCTCTTCACGAAACCCTAATGGCGTAAGCCCAGTCATATCGACGCGAATCACTGCTAAATCACTATCTGGATCGGTACCGATGACCTTAGCGCGGCTTTTACGCCCATCGCTAAAGGCAACGGTGATTTCATCGGCTTTTTCGACCACGTGCGCATTAGTCACGATATACCCATCCTCAGAGACAATAACGCCTGAGCCTAAATTAGTAGATCCTGGGCCTTGCTGCTGGTCACCATGGTTCTCAAAGAATCGGCGCAGTACTGGATCATCGATGTAAGGATGCTCTGCCATCGCCTGCGTCGTATAAATGTTCACTACTGACTGGGAGGCGCGCGCTACTGCATTATGATAAGAAGAGATCGGCTCTGGCGTATCAGCAACTGGCGCTGAGGCCTCTTGCTCAGCTGGCGGAGTCCTTGGCGGCTCCCATGTCGCCTCTGATGGCGTCTTCATACTCATAAATAGCCAAACAAACGCTGCAATTACTACTATTAATAAAACCCAAGGCAACCACTGCCATAGCGATGCCTTGTTATTGGCGTTTGGGGAAGACGACATAGAGAACCTCTGTAAATGTTATGCTAATGAATAAAGCGCTAGTAAATATTATAGTTTAGATAGGGCTGCAATAAAATTTTTTAAAGGCAAGAGCTTAACGAAATTAAGCTATAGAACCTATCTACTGACATAGCTGCGCTCACCAATTATAACTGGGCTTATTATACAGTACTGCGGCATCGTGTAGCCTTTCAGTTATTATGCTCAAAGGTAGTTTTATGAGACCTTAAACTAACTATGAGTACTCAATATACTCACTACATTCACTATCACACTATTAGCTCAGTTATCAGCTCAGTTATCAGCTCAGTTAGCTGCTCCAACTAAGCGTAATAAATTGGCTTAATAGCAATATGATAAACTAAGCCTCATTTAAGTGCCTCATTTCAGCTACAACATAAAACCTCTGTCCTACTTATATAAAGAAGACAAACCACTAAAAATTTAAGCAATAAAGTAAGCATAAAAAAGTAATAAGGAGAACCCATGAACCAAAAGAACCAAAAGCATAATTTAGAAACGACTAGCCCGGCTACTAATCACAGTAGTTCTAGTGCAGCGCCATCGATAAGCGCACAGGCCTTAGCCAAATTTTGTGATGATTATCTAGACGCCAATGCATTTAAAGACTACTGCCCTAATGGTCTACAAGTCGACGGCGGACGGCCTATTCAGCGTATTATCACGGGCGTGACCGCTTGTGAAGCGCTAATAGATGCAGCCATTGATGCTGACGCTGACGCCATTATGGTCCATCATGGTTATTTTTGGAAAGGTGAGCCTGAGCCTATCACCGGAATGAAAGGCAAGCGTATCCGCAAGCTTATGCAGCATGGTATCTCTTTAATCGCTTATCATCTACCCCTTGACGCGCATCCAATCGTAGGCAATAACGCTAAGCTTGCCGAAAGTTTAGGACTCACCATCACTGGTGCTCTCTACCCTAATGAGACGCATCCCGTTGGCAATATAGCCATTGGCAAGCCGCAAAGTGCAGCAGATCTGATAGAGACGATTACTCAGACTCTAGAGCGTAAACCTCTGCATATTGCAAGTGACTTTTTGCTTTCTGGCAGCGATACTTATCAGTCACTTATCTCTAGTAAAGAAAACCAGCAGATATACACTACCTCTGCAGTAACAACTGCGTCCAAGCATATTGAGCGTATCGCTATATGTACGGGGGGCGCGCAGGATATGATTGAGCAAGCCGCGCTTATGGATTGCGACGCTTATATTTCAGGAGAAATATCTGAACGTACCACGCACAGTGCTCGTGAATTGGGTATTGACTACTTCGCTTGTGGTCACCATGCGACTGAACGCGGCGGTATACAAGCGCTAGGAGAATTAGTTTCTGAACAGTTTAATTTACCGGTTACTTTTGTCGATATTGTCAACCCTGCATGAGCGTTAAGTTTTATTACTGCTTTGTTAACGTAACTTGAATAATTGCTATATATTCCTCATAAAGTATAATTGTAAGAGAATGTTTTGTCATGAGACTTTCCATTAATATAGCCTCCGGTTATGACGTTGGCTGAGTACCGTTTTAACTTTTTGTTATACTATTTTAATAGCAATATAGGTATTCATCCCAATGTTGCATGAGATGCCAGTTCTTTGAAGATAGTCTATTTGGGTAGATTATCGTTAATAAAGAGCTTGCCTCACCGCTGGATAAGAGCTTATAGGTAGCAAGCGCAATACTATTAGCTGCTACTTATATAAGGCGATACTGGTTAAAAGTTTATTTACGACTTTACTTTTAATTTACTTTATCGCCCTTGCTGTTATCGCAATAACTTTTTCATGACCTTACCTTAGTACCTTTAGTCTTGATACCTAAGTATTTAGCGACTGGTGAAGAAACTATACCAAGTTACTCTCTTCATCCATTTTAGTGCGTTTTGAAACTTAGGGGTATCAATGGCTAGCGATAGTGCTGCTCTAACCAGCAGTTTCGACAATCTTATTCAGTCGACTATCTTGTATAGGTAGCAAACGACACTTTGCTTATCGAGCTACTATAATTGAACTAGTATCTTAGCGATGAGTATAAAAGTGTCAAAGATCGACATTTATATAAAGACAGATGTCTTTGCGTATGAATGTCAGTCTAAGGGTAAGTAGGATGGCTACAATTAGGAGACATCCATGCAGCGTATTACTTATCGTGTAAAAGTATCCGCGCAAGGGGCTAGACGTCGTATTTCATACTTATTACGTCCAGCCAATCGCACACTTAGCACCAAAAGTAAGATCGTTCCATCGGCTAAAGTAACTCGTTTTGCCAAATCCAAAAAAATTGCCCAAGTATCTAGTATCGCATTATTATCTTTGCCTGCTAGAAGTCTTACCACTATGGAGGTACCAGTACCGGCCTATGATCAGGTCATGCTAGATAAGACTTTAACCATAGCCGCTGTGCCTGGTGATAGTACTTATTTTGCTACTGATGGTTTTCAGCACGGTTTTGGTTATGATTTAGTGCGTAGCTATGCTGATGAGCTTGGCGTTACTATCGACCTAAAAGCTTATGCAACAGAAGAGACAGCACTTGCGGCACTAAAAAATGGTGAGGCTGATATGGCCTTGACTACGGCTAGTACTCAGCTTACCAATCAGCTCAATCTTGCCTCAGTGAATCTAAGCTGTGGTTATGATACTAGTTTGACTAATAACGGTCTAAACCCGAAAGTGAGCTGGACGTTTAAGGACTCCAGTGATCTGCTGTCACAAACGGCTAGTAGCTATCTGTGTGATAATATCAAAATCAATAATACCCAGAAATTAGCGGCTTTTTATAATCAAAAACTGCTAAAAGATGCTTATAGTCAAAATCACTTTCAGCAGACGCTGACAGAGAAGCTACCCGATTATCAGACGCAGTTCGAGCAGCAAGCTCAGAACTATAATCACGATTGGGAGCTGCTGGTTGCAATGGGCTATCAAGAATCGCATCTCGATGCTAACGCTGTCTCCCCTACTGGGGTACGCGGCATCATGATGCTGACCAATAGCACGGCAAAAGCGATGGGCGTCTCTGATCGCGTTGATCCGTATCAAAGCATCGGCGGCGGTGCTCGCTACTTGGAGCAAGTAAAAGCGGACTTTGCTGATGTGCCAAAGTCGGATCGGATTTGGTTCGCACTTGCCGGCTATAATATGGGGCCTAATGCAGTCAAACGTATTCAGCGTAAACTGCGTGAGCAAGGCATCGATGATAAGAGCTGGGCGAACGTATATGCTTATTTATCAGACAATAGAGCTTCGAATAGCCGCTACGGTCAAGCTATGCATTACGTCAGTAATATCAGAAGCTATCTTGAAACCATCAAGACCTATAGTGTGTAATAACTAGGATGTTTAGCTTATAAAGCATCTGATTTAAAATGTATTTAGCAATAAAAAGCTGCTCTTAGTATTAAGAGCAGCTTTTTATTCTATGCGCATTAGCTCAGTGAGCCATCAATCAGCTTAACGGACTCACTGAAATTATGCTTAGCGATTAGGCACGGTTAAGCGCTGACCGCGTTGTAACATCGTATCAGGGGCGATATCATTCATATCAGCCAGCTCTTTTGTCGAGACGCCGTATTTGCGCGCTAAGCCAATCAAACTATCTCCAGAAGCCACTTGGTAGCTAACCGTCATTTTTGGCACTTTAAGCGTCTGACCGCGCTGTAGCTGCGCTTTAGTCGATAGATTGTTTGTGGCTGCTAGATCGGATACAGATACTCCGAAGCGGCGAGCTAACGCAATTAGGCCATCGCCTGACTGTACTCTATAATTCTCAGTGTTGTCTAGCTTTTTACCTGTACTAGTAGTACTCGTTGATGCAGCGCTGCTCGTGCTAGTTGCGCTCGTAGCAGTAGAGCGATTACCCGCTGCTGGAATCGTCAAACTACGTCCTAAGATAAGGTTCGAGTTAGTGCTTAGATTATTGGCTGCAGCCAAGTCACTAACGCCGATTTTGTAGCGGTTGGCTACCCCAATTAACGTATCACCAGAGCGGATCTTATAGCTGATGGGTTTGTCATTGAGTTTATTGTCCACTTGTGACGCTGAGACAGGTACCTTAATGGTTTGACCGCGTTGTAGGCGAGCTCTTTCATCAAAGCTACTGTTAACCGCTGCTACTTGCGCCGCGCTCACACCCAAACTATTGGCAATACCTATGAGCGTCTCCCCAGATTTTACTTTGTAATTACTGGTTACAGCCGAGCTACTGGAACGACTAGCTGAGCTATTTGATGAAGATGTCGTATTGGCATCTGCTGGTATCTTTAACGTCTGACCGACGTACAGCGAATCTGTACTACCGATACCATTGAGATCGGCTAAAGCTTGGGTTGAGATACTAAACTGTTTGGCAAGGGCGATGAGACCGTCACCTGATTGGACTTTGTAGCTCTTAGTAGCGGTAGTTGACTGTGCACGTTTACGCGAAGGAGCAGCAGGAGTCACCGCAGGCGCAGTAACCTTACCTGGCACTAACCACAGCTTTTGACCGCGCAGCAAATCAGCGCGGCTACTGAGATTATTATAAGTCGCTAGCTGAGTGACTGATAAGCCGAAACGATTTGCTGTACCTATCAATGTATCACCGCTTTGTACCACATAGCTTTCGGGTTGAGCTGGCGTATTGCTACTCTTTAAAGGCTCGATAGGTTTAGCATTATACAAGTACAGAGTACTGCCAGAGAGTAAGTTAGCCTTAGGATCTATCTGGTTCCACTCGGCGATTTCACGCCAGCTCACCCCTGCTCGGCTAGCGATATTAGACAAAGTGTCGCCACGTTTTACGGTATAGGTGCTGCGTTTGCCTTGTGGTTTTGCCTTGCTATTAGCGCTGGTTGCAAAACTAAGCTTTTTCTCTCTACCGCTAGCCTCCAACACAGATTGCTGTGTCTGTACAGCGGACAGTTTAATATTACCATCGACCGCGCTGACCACCTCTCGCTGATCTGGAGTCTGTGATTGAATCTGTCTAGCAATAAAGTCGCGCTCTTCTTGGCTCAGTGGCGGCTCTTGTACGATAGTATTGTTACCTGTGATCTGCGCAGAAGTCGTCGGTAAGCTGTTGCTGCTTTTTAGCTCCGCATTGATTTTTTGCGTTTCACTACTAGTAATAGGCGGCTCAGTTCTGGCATTGTTATTACTGCTATACACTGAGCTACTAGACGGCGTAGCAGCTGGAGAGATATAACTGGTCGTTTGCTGCGGCACACTAGCACTAGCCGCATATTCAGCTAGACCACTTCCCGTTGAAGGTAGGGAGCCGCTGCTATAGGGCTTGTTATTATAAGATGTTGATCCTGAGGTACTTGGCGTAGCAGATGTGCTAGAGGCGATGACATTACTACTGCCATTACCTCGCAGTGCACTGAGTTTGGCGTCGATGTTGACATCGACATCGTTCGGGATAATGACTCGCTGTGGGCCTGAGGCGTCAATACGGCCAGAAGTGAGAGCGGTGTTTAATCTTTCAAGCTCGTCGTAGCTGACGCCTGTAAGCTGTGAGACTTCAGCCAGACTGACGCCGTAGTTGGCAGGAACACTACGAAAATGCTGACGGTTGGCGATAGCTGGTAGATAAACCCCAAACTGTGAGGGGTTAGCGACGATCTCAGCAACTGCCAAAAAGCGCGGCACGTAGTTCATCGTCTCAGTAGGTAGTCTTAGCGACCAATAGTCTGTTGGTAATCCTCGCGCCGCATTCGCGTCAATGGCTTTTTGTACCCGTCCAGGACCGGCGTTGTAAGCTGCTAAAGCCAGCTCCCAACTGCCAAATTGGTTATGCAGCGCCGTCAAGAAGTCATAAGCGGCGCGCGTCGACTCGATAACATCGCGGCGACCGTCATAAGTACTGCTTTGATTGAGACCGTAGATGCGTCCCGTGCTTGGAATAAACTGCCACAAGCCTGCAGCCGCCGCACTACTCGTACCACTAGGATCATACGAGCTTTCGATAACGGGCAATAATGCCAACTCGGTCGGAATATTGCGGCGCTCCGCTTCGCGCACAGTATGATATAAATAGCGACTGGCGCGCGCGGTCAAACGGTTTAAGTAATCTTGTCTACTCGTAAACCAGCCTTTTTGCCCCTCGATACGTTGATTGTAGATAGGGCGACCAGCGTTCATCCGATAACCGGCACGCAGGCGGTTCCATAAATCACCGTATTGTTGAATGGCAAGTTTATTACCCTCAACCATAGCCATGTCACTGGCTTCTAATAAATCCGCGAGCTCATCTAAGCTCTCTTCATCTAAATATGCCGTTGAATAGTCATCGCTAGCAGGAGTTTGCGGGGTCGCAGTTGGGCGCTTAGTGACCACAGGCGTACGAGTATTTTTAACCCCAGTGTTTTTTACCGCTGACGTATTACTACAAGCACTGACAAGTAGAGCGGATACGGCAAGGGTCAAAGGCAAAGCGATAGGTAAACGAGAGTTTGACGGCACGATAGACATGATAATGGCGGCTTCCTAGCAACAAAAATAGATAAAAATAACAATGGATAAAAATAGTTGACTGAAAATAAATTCTCAAGGCTTATATTTTACATAACAGTAAGCATTTATTAGAGCATAGCATTACCCTCTTGATTCACCCTAGCTTAGATAACTTTTGGTAAAGATAACTTGTCGCTATTACAGTGTAAGACGCAGCATAAGATAAACATTATAACTATCGCAAGCTTGAACGAATAACTCAATCAATCATATTAACTCATTGATTATTATTCATGGCTTATCATACAACGACAATGATTTGTGACTTATAATTTATGATCTTTGACCTATAAGTTACGGCGCATAAGTTACTAGTCAAACCATAGCCTATAAATACAATCTATTAATGAGCGCTTACTAATTATTTACTTAATGACTACTTATTAATTAGCTATTAATTACCTACTAATTAATAGTCACTTGTGATACCGCTCTTAATAGTATGGCGTTACCCGTTGATAAGGTTAAGGTTACTCTTGAATTAGTCACGAATGAGACATTATTACCATCTTTAACCCAGCTCTCTGTGGTGTTGACATTAGCTTTAGCTTGGTTTCCAGTAATGACGATATTATCGATATTAATGTCGTAGCGGTAGTTTGAGGTCTGATTCCAACTGTTTTGTAATAGTCTTAAATACGCCTCTTTATCTAGGCTGGTCGTTTTACCTTTTCTGGATAAAGAGATAAGCGCATCGTCAGACACCAAACGCGAGACTTGGCTAATGTTTTTATTATTCGCCGCCGTCTTCATGGAGCTGGCATAGTTTTGTACTAAGCCCTCGCTCATCGTCGCGGCCTGTGCGTTAACAGCGACTACACTTGCGCCGGTAGCTAATGCTGTGAGACTAGCGCCTCTGATTATCAACGCTAGTAATCTTGTACTCCCCAAACGTGTATTCCCCAAACGTTTCATCTTCTTCCTTAGCGGTTATCTTGAAAGTTTTAGCCTATCAGTAATTTCTCACAGTCATGTAACTCCCTGTGTGATAATTGCATATCTAATCGGCTAGGCTTATCTTATTGATTGATCTAAAAAAAGTCCTTGTTAGTGCTAGAGTCGAACTCCTAATATCATTAACACAATATCGATAACATACTAAGACTTAGATTTGTCCGTATTATGACTCTCATCTACTCTGACGTCATTGTCATGCTCATCGTCACTAAGTTTCATACCCAAGCGCTCAACACGGCGATCCATCATCTGCCTAGCCAGTGCTTGCATATCTTCAACTCTGTCAATCTCATCGACAATCTCAAGGCCTAATAAGGTCTCAAACACATCTTCTAAGGTCACAAGTCCTTTAACCTCGCCATACTCGCCAACAGTAATGGCAATATGAATACGATTTTTTAGCATCAGCTCTAACAAGTCAAACAATTTCATCTTGGAGAAAACAAAAGTGATCTCTCGCTGAAACTGCGTCAGAGGCTTATGGGTCGCGTGATTTACTTTTGCTAATAAGATATCTGTTTTAAGCACAAACCCAGTAATATTATCCAAATCACCATCATAAATAGGTAGGCGCGAAAAAGTCAGCTTAGGGCGATCCGCTAATAGCTCAGTGACGGTTTTGTTTTGTTCAAAAGCGAGCATTACTGAGCGCGGCGTCATGATGTCTTCGACTTTTATCGCCCCAAAGGCTAACAAATTACGAATAATACGCGACTCTAGCGGGTCAATTTGACCAGCCTCCTCACCTATACTAGCAAGAGCGGCAAACTCACGGCGACTAAAGACATCGGTCTCTTTGCTTCTGACCAGCAGCTTAGTGATACGCTCAGATATCCATATCAGCGGATATAAAAGCATAATAATACCGCGAACGAAGTACGCTACTACACCGCTAAGCTGACGCCAATAAACGGTCCCTAAGGTTTTGGGGATAATCTCAGATATAAACAAAATAGCCAATGTCATAAACGCTGAGAACACACCAAACCAAGCACTACCAAAGACAATCGTGGCTTGCGCACCGGCGCCAATAGAACCGACGGTATGCGCTACGGTATTTAAAGTCAAAATAGCCGCCAGCGACTGATCGATGTTATCGACCTTAAGACGTTTGAGCATGGCCGCTTTGTTGGGGTTCCTCTCTTGTACATCAGCGATGTAAGAGGGTGTCATAGTCAGTAGCGCTGACTCTGCAAGCGAGCAGACAAACGAGACACCAATTGCTAAGAGTACAAACAGCACTAGTAGTAGCACACTACTTGCTGTAGCTTGTGCTGCGACCTCTGTCGCTGCAGCTGAGCTCGCTGCTAGTACAGATGTCGGCAACAAAAGCAATGTCGCACTGAATATGGCAGTGCAAACCGATAAAATCCAGTGATAAGAGCTAGAGTTTTTTATAGGGGGAGGCTCCGCTGAAGCTTGTTTACGACAAGCGCGTAAGCGATATAAACGAGAAGTAACCAAAGAGGTAAGCAGCAAGTCGGGTAACCTAAATAATGATTTAATAAAAGGTGGAGCGAAAAATAAAGCGCTGCTATAAAGCCAACACTTTTATAAGCATTCGATATTATCATTGATACTCAGGTTACACAATATTTTGTCTTCATACGATGAAACCACGGGCCATTCAGCCTTAAATTTTGCAGTCCTATGAGCCGTTTTATCGGTATACTAACGCTTATCTATTTTGAGCCATTGATAGTTAGTCTCAATATAGGACTAAAACCTAAGACTAAAACTAGTATTTAGAAGCACTTATCTGCCCTAATGCGTACCGTCATAGCTGCTACCATTAGCGCTACGCTTATTGTCAGGCTAAGAAAAATGCGCTTGTGCTATGATTAACAGTTACTAAGTGTTAGATTTTTTGTTACTATGCGTCTAATTTTATTTTTGTACCTCACTTATCGAGAGAAATTATGAGCTTATTTATCCAGTCAGCCCATGCTGCTGAAGCAGCAGGCGATGCCGCCGGTGGCGCGTCACTATTTGGTCAGCTACTACTGCCAGTCGCTTTTTTTGCTATCTTTTACTTTTTGGTTATTCGTCCGCAGTCTAAGCGTACTAAAGAGCACCGCGCGATGGTAAGCTCGCTTACCGTTGGCAGCGAAGTTATCTTCGCCGGTGGCCTCATGGGCCGCATCAAGCAAATCGAAGGCGATTATGCTGTTGTGAGCTTAAACAACAATACAGATGTCAAAGTGCAACGCGCATCGGTAATCTCAGTACTCCCTGCAGGCACTATTGAGAGCGTTTAAGTCTTACCTTAGTGCTGCTTGACGATGAGTTAGATTGTAGTCAGCTATAGGTTATAGTACTTATTTATAGTCACACATTTATAGTCACACATATTGTAATGACCGTTCACTAATTGCGGTCATTTTTGGCTATTAGCTACCCTATTATCTATTCACTCATGGTCTGCATCACCAGTCTTTTATCAATATAAAGAAGTCATTATGCAATATCCCGCATGGAAATACCTAGTTATCATTGTCGTGCTTATCGTGGCAGGTCTTTACGCGGCTCCAAACCTTTATCCTGATGAGCCTGCGGTGCAGATTACGAGTGCTGCAGCAGGTACTCAGCTGTCTGAGAGCGTATTAACGGAGTCTGAGCGTCTGCTTAGTGAAGCCAATATCGACTTTCACGATGGTAGCTTTGAGGACAACAGTGCCTTGGTACGCTTAGATACTCCAGATGAGCAGCTAAAAGCTCAGGAAGTCTTGCGCCAAAACTTAGGCGATGATTATGTCGTCGCGCTCAACTTAGCGCAAACCACGCCGCAGTGGTTACGCGATATCGGCGCTAAGCCTATGAAGCTCGGTTTGGATCTTCGCGGCGGGGTGCGTTTTGTACTAGAAGTAGATATGGATAAGGCGCTAGAGCAGCGTCTTAGCAGCGCTAGCCGTGACGTGCGCCGAGAGCTGCGCGCTGAACGCGTAGCGGTGACCGGTACTAAAACTGAAGGTCAAAGCATCATTCTGCACTTCTCTGACACTGATGCCCGCGGACGCGCACAAAACATCCTACAAGCGTCAATGGGTAATGACTTTACGGTGCAATCAACCATTGATGACCAAGGCCCTGCGCTAGTCATGTCCTATAACGATGCCATGGTCGATGAGATTAACAGTTACGCCGTTAATCAAAACTTGACGACTTTGCGTAACCGGATTGCTGAGCTTGGGGTCGCAGAAGCATTAGTACAGTCGCAAGGCGCTAGCCGTATCGTGGTGGAGCTACCGGGCGTACAAGATACTGCCGAGGCCAAACGAGTGCTTGGCCGTACTGCCAACCTTGAGTTTCGCATGGTAGCAAAAGATGCCGAAAACTACACCGGCGGTATTCCTCCTGCTGGCACTGAGGCCTTCCCTTTTCAATCACTAGATGGCCCGCCGGTTCTGTTAGAGCGTCAAGCTATCGTTACCGGTGACAAAGTCACTAACGCGCAGACAGGCGTTGATGAGAGCGGTACACCTGAGGTGAATATTACCTTAGATAGCGCTGGCGGTAGACTCATGCAAAACGCCACGCGCACCTCAGTTGGTGAGCAAATGGCGGTGCTGTTTATCGAAAACAAACAACGCATCACTTATGAAGAAGATCCTGTGACGGGTGAGACGACTGAAGTTCGGACGCCTTACGCGGAGACTAAAGTCATCAACCGTGCCAATATCCAAGCGGTACTTGGCTCCTCGTTTCGTATCACGGGCTTAGATAGTAGCGCTGAGGCGGCCGAGCTTGCTTTGCTACTACGCTCAGGGGCGCTAGCGGCGCCGATGTACTTTGTCGAAGAGCGCACTATTGGCCCTTCACTTGGTCAAGAAAATATCGATAAAGGTTTATTTTCGACCCAAGTCGGTTACTTACTCGTGTTCATCTTTATGATAATTTTCTATCGCTTGTTTGGCGTCATTGCTAACGTTGCGTTAGCTGTCAACGTCATCATTATCATCTCAATCATGTCGATATTAGGCTCATCTCTTACCTTGCCTGGTATCGCTGGTATCGTCTTGACCATAGGTATGGCGGTCGATGCTAACGTGCTGATATTTGAGCGCATACGTGAAGAGATAGCCAACGGTGTGCGGCCAAAAACCGCCATTGTGGCCGGCTTCGATCGTGCGTTTAGTAGTATCTTCGATGCTAACATTACCACACTGCTGGTGGCTTTTATCTTATTCGCTATCGGTACCGGTCCGATCAAAGGCTTTGCTATTACTTTAGCGATTGGTATTGTCAGCTCACTGTTCACCGCTATTTTGGTGACACGAGCGCTAGTACAAATCGCTTATGGTAAGCGCAAATCTATCAAACGTTTGAGCATCGGTTAGGAGACTACTATGGCGATCGATCAGAATAACCCGAACAATAAAGACAACCTGCCGACCTCGAACAGCTCAGGCAATCAGTCAGGTAACAGCGGCTCGAATACTAACTCGCAAGGCAATAAGCGTCGCCGCCGTAATAAGCCGCGCCGTGATGGTAAAGGTAGCAATACTCAAACCAATAATTTAAATAAAACGACTAAAAGGCCTAAAGGAGCTCAGCGTGACAATGCTAAAGGCTCACAAGCCCTAGCAACAGCTAATGCTGTAGATCCTAGTCACTTCGAGGGCGACGCCGCTGATGACGCAGCAGCAGCAGCTGAAGGCGGTATAAAAGCCATTGGCGATCAGCGTATTATCCCCTTTATGAAATTAGAGAAGCCTATGGGCCTACTCTCTATCTTTATGGTTATCGCAAGTATCATTGCTATCGCCGTTAATGGTTTAAACCTAGGTCTTGATTTCACCGGCGGCGTCTCAGCGGATGTCAGCTACGAGCAATCGGTTGAGCAAGCGGCTGTGGTTGAGGCCTTAGCTGATAACGGTTTTGATGACGCTGTCGTGCAGTACTTAGGCACTAATAAAGAGCTGCTAGTACGCCTACCGCCGCAATCTGACAATATCGATGGGCTCAATACTAGCTTGGATACCGCATTAGACTTGCCTAATAATCCAGCTAGTATTAGCAACGTCAATATTATAGGTAGCCAAGTGGGTAACGAGGTCTATCTGAACTCAGTGATGGCCTTAGCTCTTGCCTTAGTCTGTATGCTAGGTTACGTCGCGCTACGCTTCCAGTTTAAGCTCTCATTAGGGGCGGTATTATCATTATTTCATGATGCGATTGTGACAATTGGGGTATTTGCACTCTTTGGCTTCCCATTTGATTTGACGGTTTTGGCGGCGGTACTGGCGCTGATTGGTTACTCGCTGAATGATACTATCGTTGTCTATGACCGTATCCGTGAGAATTTCCGCCGGGTTCGCGGTATCACGCCGCGCCAAACGATTGACTTGTCATTGACTGAAACCTTACGCCGTACGATCATGACTATCTCAACGGTGCTCTTAGTCGTGCTGGCTATGATGTTCTTAGGCGGTGATGGCTTATACTGGTTCTCAGTGGCGTTATTTATCGGTTTGCTTGCTGGTACTTATTCTTCTACTTATATTGCAAGCTCTATTCCGCTAGCGATGGGTCTATCACGCGATGACTTTGTGGTAAAAGTAAAACCTGAGTTTGAAGAAGAGATCGTTAGCTTTAATGACCCAAAAATGTTTGAATAGTTTATTGTAAATAAGTGAATTGGCGAATAGTTATTCATAGCTATTCGCTAAAAAGTTATTATAAAAGCACCTGACTCATTATCGATGAGTGTTGGGTGCTTTTATTTTTGTATTATGTATTACAGCGTTTAGCCTTTATCTCAGTAACAGCGATATTTTATGGCCACAACCTCAACAGCAGCGCCCCAACCTATCGATACCCGCTATCGGCGTATCATCTCTATCGCCGTGCCTGTTATGTTGGCAAACCTAGCCATGCCGCTACAAAGCCTGATTGATACTGCCGTCGTTGGTAATATGAGTGCGGCGGCCAATCTTGCGGGCATGGGACTTGCAATCCAGCTTTTATCGCTATTATTAGTCAGTTTTAACTTTTTGCAGTACGCCTCCTCTGGATTATCGGCTCAGGCTCTGGGTCAGCTCAGTGCCAGTGCGGCAGCTGAGGATACAACTGCTAATGGCTCAAGTAACCGCTCAGGCTCAGAGCAAATGGCCTCGGCCCTACTCTCTATTTTGCAGCGCGCTTTAGTACTCGCCTTTATCATCGGGGCGCTATTACTCTTAGCAAAACCTTGGCTGATCGAATACGGTTTGCAAGCGTTATCGGCGAATCCTGCTAGTGGCGTCGCTGCCCAAACTTACTTAGACGTGCGCTTCTGGGGCGTCATCGCTGAGCTGATGAATTTTGCTTTTATTGGCTGGTTCGCAGGGCAAGGTAAGACGCGTTACATGCTCTATCAGCAAGGTTTTATTGCGCTATTAAACATTATACTGACGCTGTTTTTTGTGTATGGTATGGGGCTGGGATTAGTCGGTGTTGCTTTAGGGACTACTATCGCCTTTTGGTCAGGAGTGGGGCTAGCACTTTGGCTAAGTCGCCAGCATTTACAACTGTCGTGGTCAGCTCTATTTAGTACTGACGCTGAGTATTTTACGCGCTCAAAGATGCTTAGGCTATTTTCTTTAAATAAAGATATTTTTATTCGCACCCTTATTTTGACTTTGAGCTTTGCTTGGGTCACAAGACTGTCAGCACAAAGTGGCGACTTAGTTTTGGCCGCTAACGCTATTCTTCTGCAAGTTCTCAGTATTTCAGCCTTTGCTTTAGATGGCGTAGCGGTGTCAGCAGAGACACTTGCAGGACAGGCCGCAGGGCGACAAGACTGGCGACGCTTTGCTATTATTGTCAAGCGGACAGGTATCGTCAGCTACGCTTTGGCATTGCTCTTAAGTCTGCTTTGGTTCCTAGCAATGCCGACATACTTGCAGACAATGACCAATATCGAACCGGTGCTCACCCTTACCCGCCAA
>NZ_AYXN01000012.1:11049-26803 GCF_000511655.1 Psychrobacter sp. TB15 | reverse complement strand
ATTATGCGATACTACTGCCGCTGATAGGCGTAGGCGCGTACTGGCTCGATGGTATATTTTTCGGTCTCACTGCTGGTAGTGTCATTCGAAATGCGGCCCTGCTATTAGCCGTGGTCTTCTTCCCTATCAGCTGGCTACTTTATGAGCGCTACGATATGACAGGGATTTGGCTCAGCGTTTGGTGCCTATTAGCCCTAAGACTAGTGATTCTTGGCGCGTTTTTATACCGTGCTTACCTGACAGGCAATTACGACAAGCTACAACCTCAATAAAACTAGAATAAATTTAAATAAAACGTGACTACAAGCGCTAAATCCTAAAAATAAAAGCTGGATGTCACATATAACAACATCGAAAATCTCAGGATCTAACGTGACCATTTCTTATTCCAAACAACAAACACAGGCCTCCTATCGGTGGGCTGATGGCTTCAAAAAAAGCTTAGCTGTGGCAATGGGCTATTTGCCTGCTGGTATTGCCTTTGGCGTTCTTGCTCAAGTCGCTGGCATTCCTATTTGGGCAACTTTGATGCTGAGTTTATTTCTCTATGCAGGCGCAGCGCAGTATGCGTGCTTGCCCATGCTAAGCGCCGGTCTGCCTGTGGGTAGTATCGCAACCAACATTGCCGCGATTAACTTGCGTCATGTCTTTTATGCTATGCCGTTATTGCAATCTATGCCTACCCAAAAGCTGGCTAAGACCTATTGCTTATTTGCGCTAACCGATGAGACCTTTTCGGTAATGACTAGCCTGCCTGCTGAGGAGCGACAAGCGTTAATACTGCCTATCAGTCTATTTAATCAAAGCTGGTGGGTGGCGGCGTCTCTGATTGGGGTGATGATAGGTAGCGCTCTCAACGACTTAGTGCCGCATTTAGATTTCGCCTTAGTCTGTTTGTTTGCCATATTAGCTTATGAGCAGTTTCAAAATGTGAAGCGGCTATTTCCTATCGCTATCGCTGTCATTGGGCTGATACTGGCTTCCTTGTTCACTAGTGACTGGCTATTATTAGTCGCTATTAGCTTTTGTATGCTGCTGATTTTAGCGCGCGGATTTTGGCTGCAGTACTCTGTTACAGGAGACCACTCTGATGACTAGTCAATATCTAATTATAGCTACTCTCGCTATGGCAGCGGTGACTTTTGTCACTAGAGCTATCCCTGCCTTAATTCCCAAAAAAATACTAGACACGCCTTGGCTCCACAGGCTTAATGAGAGCTTACCTTTATCGGTGATGGTGCTGCTTATTTTGACTAGCTTGGCTTATCAAGACTTGTCGCTGAGCCATAGTTTAGCCAGTCCTGAGGTGCATCTATTGTTAGCTCAGATTGGTGCATTAGCACTGGTATTTTTAGTTTATCATTTTAGCAAGCAGCTGCTAGTGAGTATGATCGTCGGTATAGCGACTTTAAATGGTCTGCTTTGGGTATTTGCTCAGCTCTTAAGTTAAAATCTACTGAAAGCGCACAATCAAACACCGAACACTGAACACTGAACACTGAACACTGAACACTGAACACTGAACAATTAAATATCGGCATAAAAAACGAGCTTCCCTACTTAACATAGAGAAGCTCGTTTTTTATACTATGACAAGCAATGATGCTATTAATCTAAAGATTATATCTCTTCAATACCCATCATATCGACTGGCGTATCAGCAACAATTTGTACGCCTTTCTTGCCAGTCTTAGCCGTATCATTACGCTGAGCCTGCAGATGATCAAGATAAGCTTCATTGATTTGTCCAGTGATATAGCAACCATTAAATACGGCACAATCAAAGCCTTCCACTTTACTATGCTTAGTGTCTTTTACCGCATCAATCAAGTCATCTAAATCTTGGAATATCAGACGATCCGCGCCGATAATCTTACGCACTTCTTCAACACTGTGTCCCGAAGCGATCAGCTCACTACGTACTGGCATATCGATACCATAGACATTAGGGTACTTGACCGGCGGCGCTGCACTAGCAAAGAAGACTTTACGCGCGCCCGCATCACGCGCCATTTGGATAATCTCATGACAAGTAGTGCCGCGTACAATAGAGTCATCCACTAGCAAGACGTTTTTGCCTTTAAACTCTAGCGGCACGGCACTGAGCTTTTGCCGTACTGATTTTTTGCGTTGCTGCTGGCCTGGCATAATAAAGGTGCGTCCGATATAACGGTTCTTCATAAAGCCTTCGCGATATTTAATATTCATCTTCAGCGCCAGCTCCATCGCTGAGGTCCGCGACGTATCGGGAATAGGAATGACCACATCGATATCATGATCATCGCCCCACTCGGCCAAGATTTTATCGCCTAGTTTTTCGCCCATACGCAGACGCGACTTATAGACTGAGATATTATCCATAATCGAATCTGGACGCGCAAAATAGACGTACTCAAAGATACAAGGCGTATACTCTTGCTGCTCAACGCACTGATAAGTGTGCAAGTTATGGTCTAAATCGATAAATATCGCCTCGCCGGGTTTGACATCACGAATAATCGTAAACCCTGAGCCTGTTAGCGCCACTGATTCTGAGGCCACCATATATTCTGTACCGCCATTAGCCGCCAAGCGCTCACCGAATACCAGTGGACGGATGCCATTAGGATCACGAAAAGCTAATAAACCGTGACCGGTAATCAAAGCCACTACGCCATACGCGCCTTCACAGCGATGATAGACCGCTTTTACCGCTTCAAAAATATCATCAGCGTTAGGATTCGTCTTGCCTAAGTCCTGCATCTCATGGGCGAGCACGTTAAGTAACACCTCAGAATCTGAATCGGTATTGAGATGACGACGATCCTCGATATATAGCTCTTTGGCTAAGGTTTCCGCATTGGTCAAGTTACCGTTATGCGCTAAGGTAATACCATAAGGCGAGTTGACATAGAACGGCTGCGCCTCAGCACTGCTAGAGGTGCCAGCAGTCGGATAGCGCACATGACCGATACCAAACTTACCGACTAGCTTGATCATATGGCGGTTCATAAACACATCGCGCACCATACCGTTTTCTTTTCGCAGGTACAGACGCCCATCTTGCAAAGTAACGATACCGGCTGCATCCTGACCGCGATGCTGAAGCATAGTCAAGCCATCATAAAGAATTTGGTTAACGGGCTCATGAGCTGCAACCCCAACGACTCCACACATAGTTATGTCCTATTTTAGAGCAAAGATTAGTAACGAGAAGGTATAGCGTTTATTCATACTAGTGGTTTGGCACTAATGAATCCTGCACTAATGAATTCTGATAGCAATGAATTCATATTAGCTAGAAATTTAGAAACTTGAAAAGTCAGAAACTTGAAAATTTAGAAACAATGCAACTGATATACAATATCGATGCGTCTATATTTAAAGAGCGAATACTACGGTAATAACATCACTCTGATAGCATAATCCTGATGACGCAGTTTTATAAGAAAACTTTTTTTATTTTATAACACTACTATGCCAAAGCCTAGATAGCTTACATGCTCTAACCTTATAGAAAAATCAATAAGAGTAAAATAAATATCATCGTCGGCTCAGAGCTATTATGATTGGTTAATCTGTCCCCAAGCCATACCTAGCATATCGGTAGCTAGCTCTTTACCCATTGGTGCATAAGGCATCAGCTCAGGGGCAAGCACTGAGGTCTGCCACTGCGGCAGCTGTACCAATAAAGGCGCACTGATACTAAGTACTACCAACACCATTAAGGTGTTTTTGGCTGCTCCCAATACACCGCCTGCCATCTTATCGAGTACGCTAAGATTTAGCGTTTTGAGTGCGCTTGAGAAAATAAACGCTAGCAAGTGCATGATGGCTAAAATAACAATCACGACTATCAAAAAAGCTAATGCCGTCTGCAGTACCGGATTGGCAACTAAGCTTGATAACTGCGGGGCAATCGACGTAGCTAGCCGAGTGGCGACAATTAGAGCGACAAACCAGCCCATAAGTCCTACCGCCGTTTTTATCAACCCTGCCTGAAAGCCGCGCCATAAACCAATGAGCACCACGATAGCAATGATAATATCTAAACCACTCATCTCTACGGCCTCATTCGTTTAAGGAAAGGGTGAAAAGTATTATCATACTCAGCTATCATTGGGTCTATCAGTCAAATAGGCAAATAAACGGTTATACATCACTCTTTCGTAGTATTGTCACTGGTATCATAAATGGCATCGTAATAACCGCCGATAGCTTGAATACAAGACTGTACTAGCCCAGGCCCGCGATAGATAAGGCCAGTATAAAGCTGCACTAAATCCGCGCCAGCTTTGATCTTCTTGACGGCTTTATCGCCGCTATCGATACCACCCACGCCAATCAGTGCTACTTTGCCTTCTAACTGATCTGAGAATTGCTGTAAGATTTGGGTGCTCGTATGGCTCACCGGACGACCGGATAAACCGCCCGCTTGATCCCCGTCGCGTAAGTCCTCTACCCCGACTCGGCTCAAAGTGGTATTAGTGGCAATCAAACCATCAATGTCAAAATCTATCAGCTGCTGCGAGATATAATCGACCTGCAGCGGCTCTAAGTCAGGAGCGACTTTTAATACTAAAGGCACGTAAAAACCATATTCAGTGGCCAGCTGACTGTGACGGTTCTTGATAGTATCTAGTAGCTGAGTCAAGGCTTCACCGCTTTGCAAATCGCGCAGATTAGCAGTATTCGGAGAGGATATGTTGACCGTAATATAAGAAGCATGCGGATAGACGCGCTCTAAGCAATACACATAGTCATCAGCGGCTTGCTCAACAGGCGTGCTCGCATTCTTACCGATATTGATACCGATATTACCCTTATACTTGCAGCGTTTGACATTATCTATGAGATAATCAACCCCTTGGTTATTAAACCCCATACGGTTAATAATAGCATCGGCCTGTCTGAGTCGAAATAAACGCGGTTTGTCATTACCGACTTGTGGCCGCGGCGTCACCGTACCAACTTCAATGAAACCAAAACCTAATTCGGCTAGCGCGTCGATATAATCTGCGTTTTTATCGAGGCCGGCCGCTAGTCCTACCGGATTGGCAAATTGCAGACCCATGCAAGTGGTGGGCTGCATCGGCTGACCATATACCAACCCTAAAGTGCGGGCTTTGTGTGCTTTGTCCAATAAAGACAGCGTCATATCATGAGCGCGCTCAGGATCCATCTTAAATAAAAACGGACGAAGTAAGGCGTAGGACATAGTGACAACAAACCCTGATTAAATGGTGAATAGAAAAGGCAAAACGACTGCCATAAAGCGCTGCGATTATATCAGCTTGCTATAGGCTTAGCCAAAATAACCGCAAATATTATGCTATAAATATTAGCAATTAACGACTTTATAACTAAATAGACTGAGCGTTGTTCAACATTATTTATCAGACATTAATTTTCAAACAAAACCGCCATCAAGGCACAGGCCGCTTATCGCTCAAAGCAATCCAGCCACGGGCAATTCTATATACATGCCAAATAACCGTAAACAAGATAATTAAGATACCTAATCCGGTAAATAGCCCTGAGCCAATAGCAAGATTATTGCTTTCAGCTAGCACACTGATACCTAAGCCGCCAACGGCTACTAGCGTTATGATAAGACCGATCACAAACCAGATGATACTATACCAAAAAGTCTTGATTTGCCAATCAAAATGCGTGGCCAACCAAGTACCATCAGCATCGTGACGCTTAGCATAATTCATAGCGATAGGCACAATCCACAACAGCCCTGCCGTCAAATAGCTAATGACATAAAGCAGATAGGTAAGATGGTTATAAGTGATCAGTGAGCGCTGCTGTTTATCACTAAGCGCAGTATCTTGTCTTGAGCGTGTAAGCTCATGGGTCTGTTGGGCATGAATGCTATTTTCAAAGCGAGACTCTGATTTGTCTAAGGTTGGCCGAGATACAAAATCATCAGAGTTATCAGAATTAGGGTTAGAAGGTGAGCTCATAATAAGTATCCCTATCACACTTGACGGTAATGATGGCAAATTGCAGCGCCTGGCCATAAGATCGAGCTATCGATTTGATGATAACACTCAAATACTCAGTAGCGCTCATTTATCTAATATTGCGGTTATAAAGACGATTTTCAAGATTGAGATTGAATGCCAGTCTAACCGTTAAGAAGCAAGCGTGGCTTGTACTTGAATTTGCTTGGTGTTGATATCTTGCTGCATATTGAGCTGAGTGACCTGCCAGCCTTGCTCGCTCAGCTTACCAAACGCGCTAGTGATAAGCGCTTGGCTTGGGTTAGTAAAGCTTAACTGCACAGTATCACCAACGGCCGCTACTTGAGCATTAGCAATACCGGCATTGGTTAACAGCGAATTGACCGCAGTGGCAGGGGCAACGACTTGGCCTTCAGTACTGGCATTGAGCGCGTTGTTGTCAATATTGCTCGCCTGCGCACGTAACCAAAAATAATCGGCTACTTGCTGCTGGTACTGCGCTTTGCTGTCTTTCGCCGCTTGATTGACACTATAGCCGCCATAACCGCCGAGAAACACTAATAAAAATAGCGATAAAACGCCTAAGGCCAACTGATCGCGTGGAGACAGTGCTTGCCAGCGTGTCGTTAATGTCGATTGGTAACGGCTTAAACGCTCAGACCAAGTATTGCTAGAGGCAGGACTACTCGTCGCCGTATTTAAAGAACTTGAAGAGCTTGTACTATTACCTTTCGTACGGCTAGGTTTAGTACGGCGCTGCGGCTTATTCATCACTGAGCCTTTTTTTACTTAAATTTTAAGAAGCTATAAAAACATTTAATAAGTTATAAATCGTCAAAAGCAACATACCACATGACATTGACGAGCCGGGTTAAGAGGAAGATAACTCGCCAGCCTCAGCGCTATTATCCGCTATATTTACGGTTATCTGCCCACTGAACTCGCCTTGCTCATTACCGTTAACGCTTTGCAAGCTGGCCGCTATTCCTTGAGTGACTAGCGTATTAGCAAACTCGTCAAGACTGCTGCGATTAGGCGCAATAAGCGTAAAACTAAGAGAGCTTGGCTGCATCACTAAGCTTTGCGCAGTCAGTGAAGACTGCTTAATGAGAGGTGATATACGCGCTAGGATTGTCATATGTGCCGACTGGGCTTGACTATCTGTGCGCAGCTTGGCTTGCATCTGCGTCTGTAACAATGTCCGCGAATTTAAGCGATCTTCTGGAAACCAAGATTGAAATTGTTTGCCGATAGCGCTTTGGGTTGCCGCACTTGCTTGATTATAGCGGTACGCTTGTAAGCCATCGGTAGCCATTTGTAATACCAATGCTGATAGCGCCACCATAGCCGCCACTCGCAAATAAGGAGAGAGCTTTGTGTCTGAGGTCTTAGTAAAGAAGTTCAGAGCGTGACGATCAGGTATATCTATGGGCTCAGGCTTGGCGGCAATCTGAGTGAGTAATAGGTGCGGCGCGGAGAGCTGTGGCGACTCTATACTCGCTACAGACTCATCGATAGCACTTACTTGGCATATCTCACTGAGATGAGGCAAGCGCTCAACCACTAAGGGCAAGTAGCTGACTGCCATGCCCTGCTGCAACGACTGCCGCAGCAAAGTGGTGTGTTTATCTTGATACAGCACTACTTGCTGACCTGCGCCTTCCTCAGGCACCGGCAACAATAAAAAATCAGGCAGCAAAGCTCCAATACTAAACCCTGCCAGTATTGCGCTTTGTTGCCATGAGTCACTATCGTCTTTTGCGAGCGCGTAGAGATGATGGTGACTGGCATAACTCTGCTGACGCACCATCAGCTGCTCGACTGGGGTAATTGACGTTTCTTCAAATAAGTACTGCTTGCCAGTATCGCCTAGCTGCTTGAGCTGATTAAGACTGAGCTCAGTATCTACTTGGAGCAAATGGCTAGATGGAAAATACAAACAAAGCCGCTTGTCATTACCACTTTTATAACTAATATAATGCTCTTGCAATTGCTGCCAGTCATCGACTAGCTGCCACTGCTTAGCATCTGCTTGCCAGACCGCAAGTGGGCTATGCTGATCTCTTAACCAAACATGTAACAATAGAGGTGTCCTTTAGTGGCTAGCGGTTGAAGTTGACAGTTTATTTAAAAGTGGATAATTTATTAACGCTAATCTAAGCTACCGAAGGCTATCTACGGCTGCATAGGTACAAAACGATCAACCTCTTCGGCCATTCCTGACATCACAAACTCCATCTCAAACACTCGCGCTTCAGCTAGTGAAAACGACTCAGGACTTGCGCCAGTGAGTAAGCTGGCAATATTAGCGACAATAGACATATGACAAACCACCACCAGACAGTTTGCTTCAATATGGCCAAGCTCTATCAGTGCTGCATGAGCGTCATCTGAGGGCGTGATATTATCTTGTACACTAGCTGGCACATCGGTGGCACGCGCTTGCAGTTCTGCTAGGGTCTGCTGCGCTCTATCGTACGGACTGACCACAAAATGATCAGGACGATAATGCTCTATAAGATATTCAGCCGTCTGCGCGGCTTGCTGATGACCGTATTCGGTCAACTGCCGTGCGCTATCTGGGCGACTCTCGTTTTCAGCTTGTCCATGTCGCATCAGTATAATCTTCATAGCACTCCTTTTGCTCATCTTTATTTGCTTTATTTTTGATGAGGATTATTTATTAAGGTTATTACTGTCTTTTTTATCGGTGTTGCCTTCGCTGTCGTCTGCGCTACTCGCAGCGTTCATCTGCGCGGTAAGGGCCGCATTACTATGGTCATGCGGCATCACAAACTCCACGTCACTACGAAATCCGGCTTCCATCAAGTGTAGAGCGACTCCTAGCGCTGCCTTATCTTCATAGATGACCGCATGTAGAGCATGAGTAATAGGCATATAGATACCTTGCTTACTGGCTTTTTCATGAACTTGCTGAATAGTATTGACCCCTTCAGCGGTTTGGCCTAGCTTTTTGACCGCCGCATCGATATCCATACCGCGCCCGAGCATATTACCAATTCGAAAGTTGCGGCTCAGCTCTGAGTTACAAGTGGCATAAAGATCGCCTACACCAGCCAAACCTAAGAAAGTAAGCGGATTGGCGCCTTCTTCTACGCCAAAACGGCTCATCTCAGCCAACGAGCGTGTCAACAGCATGGCCTTAGTGTTTTCACCGACATCGTAGGCGGCAGCCATACCCATAGCGATAGCATAGATGTTCTTAAGCGCGCCGCCAAGCTCGACACCGCGAATATCATCACTAGCAAACACTCGGAAAAAAGCACTATGTAGCGCCGCTTGTACAGCGTGGCGTAGCGGCTCTGACTCACTGGCGATGACCGTAGCTGACGGCATGTTTTTCATGATTTCAACCGCCAAGTTTGGCCCTGACATCACCCCAAAGTTCACCTCCGGCAGCTCATCTTTAATGATATCGCTCATCATGGCAAACGTGTCTTTTTCCATACCTTTTGTGAGCGAAACAATCGATTGACCACTGATAAATGGTTTGATATTTTTGAGAGTCTCGCGAAAGGCTGAGCTGGGTACGGCTAAAAAGATAATATCTTTGTCTTTTACCGCAGCTTCTAAGTCGTAGCTGTACTTTAAGCGATTATCGAGCTTGTACCCTGGCAGATACTTCTTATTCATCTGCGTTTTTGCCATAGACTTGACGGTGCGCTTATTGCGTACCCAAATGGTAGTATCACAGCCATTTCGCGCGGCTAGGTTGGCCATTGCTGTACCGAAACTACCGCCGCCAAGCACTGTTAGACGTATCTTTTCTGGGCTCTTATGTATTTGATCCATTTGTTTGGCTACCGCCGCCTCAACTTTATTAGGGTTCAATTTTTTGCGACCAAAGCCTGATTTGGTGGCTCGATCAAGAATACTGGCTATCAAGCCAGTCGGTTTGTTCTCATTGCTATTGTTATTATTTTCGCTATTATTACTCTTGTCGCGACCTACAGTGTCAGCGTTATTAGCATTTTGTTTTTGCTTATCTTCATCTGAGGAGCTTGTCATATACTTATATCCATATTGTCAGTGCTTAAAGGATGAACCAAGTAGCTATTAGCTATTACGCCCTTTATACTTATTGAAAAAGTTTCAACCAAAAAAGCTTTAGTAAAAACCTTTTAACGCAAATATAGGTCAGCCATTATTACTCTTAACCGCAATAAATCTTTAAGACTCAAAACGCAGCAGCGGCTCTATATCCATAGGTTTTCTGCGAGGTTTGGGTTTTGGGCTCGTACCAGTATAAATAAAGGCGACAACATAGTCATCAGCCGCGACATCAAAATAATCTTTTACCGCAGGCTCATTGCACAGCAGACCTGTGCGCCATACGCTGCCAAAACCTTGCGCCATTAACGCTAATAGTAGGTTTTGCACCGCTGACCCGGCACTAAGCATCTGCTCAAACGGCGGGACTTTCTTGTGCTCTTGCATCTTAGTCACGACTGTAATAATCACTGGCGCGCGCATTGGCAGATTGGCAGTTTTTTTACGAGTCTTATCCGATAGTGTCTCACCTGCTCTCGCCGCTTGCGCTTCTGCCGCCTCAAGTAATGCTTGCCCCAGCTGTTGACGCGCTTCGCCTTCGCTGATAATAAAACGCCAAGGTCGTAGTTTTTTGTGGTCGGGCGCAGTCACCGCGCAGTCAATCGCCGCTCTGATTTGCTCGTGAGTCGGTGCCGGCTCTTGTAGATTGCCAATAGTGCGCCTAGACTTAATCCACTCAATGAGCTGCTTATCTTCTATATCACTTTCATTGCTACTATCAAGGCGGTCACTCTCATGATTAGAAGTTTCTTTGGTTGTTACGCTTAATTCATCTTCCTCGGTGATTAAACGCTCTCTTGGCGTACTCATTTGTCATCCTTTTATAATCGTCGGCTATTATCATTATTATTGCTATCAGTAGCTCTATTATCGTTATCATTTTATTAAGAAACTACACTGTTATTATTTGGCTTATCAATTAAGCTTGTATAGTCAATCAATATTAAAAGTGGTACAAGGCAGACGAGTGCAAGTACTACAGTAGTAGGCTAAACGAGTCTAACGCTGTAACACTTTAATAGTGGTTCGACTATAAGATACTCAATGTAGTACTTAATACAATACTTCGTAAGTTACTTCATAAGGTCATTAACAAAAGGCTTATGCGGCGTCATCGAGTCGATGCGGCATCTTTAGATAATCCTCTGATTGCATCTCAAGCAAGCGTGAACGAGTACGCTCAATCTCAAAGGCCAATTTCTCTCCTTGATAAAGATCAAGAATAGACTGCTCAGCACGCACTAACAGCTTAACCCTACGATCATAAAACTCATCGACTAAGTAAATAAAGCGGCGAGTTGGATCTCGCAGATCGTCGTCTAACGCTGGTACGGCATTGATCAAAACCGTGCTAAATCGATTGGCAATCTCAATAAAGTCAGCAGCGGAGCGCGGCTGCATACATAAATGGCGAAAGTCACAAAACAAGATGTCTTCGGTACGGGCATTAATCTTAATCTCGCGGCCATTAACCGTGATAGGCTCGCTACTGATTTTGAGATTGTTCGATAAACTCGCAAAGCGGTTGGCAAGCCAGTTATGGTTCTCACGCGTCATAGGCGATTTATATAGTTCCGCCTGCTGCAAGACACGCAAGCGATAATCGATACCAGAGTCGATATTCATCACCGTAGTATGTGTCTCAACCTCTTTGATAGCCGGCATAAAACGGTCTCGATGCAGACCATCTTTGTACAAGCCTGCCGGCTCGATGTTTGAGGTAGCAACCAAAGTCACCCCGCGATTAAACAGCATGGTAAATAAGTCGCCTAATATCATCGCATCAGAGACGTTAGAGACAAAAAACTCATCAAAGCAAATAACTACTGCTTCGTTATGGATAATATCAGCAACCTTTTCTAGCGGATCGCTTTGGCCTTGTAGTTGGTTGAGCTCTTTATGCACTCGCTGCATAAAGTGATGAAAATGCTGACGCATCTTACGCTCTATAGTCAGCGAATCATAAAACATATCCATCATCCAGGTCTTGCCGCGGCCAACGCCGCCCCACATATACAAGCCCTTTGGCGCGGCAGGTTTAGATTTGAAAAACCCAAAAATGCCCTTTTTTTCTTCGACCGTATTATTAAGCTTATGATAAAGATCATCAAGATAGCTCATGGCTATATACTGTTGTTCATCTCGGGTAAAGTCTTCAGAGCTGATGGCTTGCTCGTAGCGCTGTAATGGAGATAATCTCATAATACGACTCATATTTAACAAAATAAAAAAAGTGTTTTGGCCGTCTACTCTTATTCGCTTATGTCTTTTGCACTGAGACAATAAGGACAGATTCGTCAGAATAAATGGTGTCAAAGCAGTGGTGCTTGCTATACCAGCTTTATTCTCTAGGCCAACACGGCTCGATGTTTACGACTATAATGCAGCTTATGTAAAGCGATAATTATTGTTTTAGCTATACGGATACTATAACGTGCTCTAATGCTACTATGCTATAGCTATTCTATGATAACTACTATGTAGCACTTGTACTCTATAACTTGTACTCTATAAATAGCATCTGCACTTTTAAGCACTCAATTAGCTATCAGAACCGAAACTGTGCTGCTCTAATAGCTTTTTTAACTCCGTCAAACGCCCATGAAAAAAATGCCCCGCACCTTCGACTACGCTGACCTCAATCCCTAAACGCTCAGCAAAAGCTTGCATATTGTCAGGTGAGATGACCTCATCGGCATCTCCATAGATCTCAAACGTCTTCTCAATCGGCAAAGCAATATGCTCGCTATCGTTTTTTTCAATTGAAGGCGAGATGAGCGCGACATTGGCAATCTCAAAGTCGCTCAATCCCCAGACATGCGGCGACACTAAGACCTGCTCAGCGGTACGAGCCGTCACATAGCCGCCAAAAGAGAAGCCGCCTAGCCACAGTTTGCGAGCATCGCTCTGCCCGGCAATCCATTGTAACACGGTCATAGCATCGACCACCTCACCTTCCGCGTAGTCATGCTCTCCTGTCGACTGCCCTACCCCGCGAAAGTTAAAACGTACTACGTGCATACCGTTGTCGCGGGCAAAACGGTACATAGTCGTGACCACTTTATTATTCATCGTGCCCTCAAATAACGGGTTCGGATGACACAGTAGCGCCACAGTATCGGTATTAGGATCACAAGGATTGTCTTGTTGCCAAAGCGCATCAACTTCTAACACGCCAGCAGGAGCAGGAATTAAAGGCATAATAATAACGACCGATTAAAAGAGTGAGGTCAATTATGCTAGAAATCTGCTATATTTCAAGTGATTTGCTGTTTTAGTCTTATTAAAAGCAAACAGTCTCGTTAAAAATTTAAAAAAGCGCAACACTACAAACACGACATCTATAGACGTGACGTAAAGAGTAGTAGTAAGCTAATCTTGTAAAGATGACTAAGCATCCTAAGCAACCTAAGCAACCTAGTCATTTCATCTTGCTAATCTTGACTCAGTTGTAGTAAAGGAGCATCTTATGAACAACCTTTATAATCAATCCAATGATCAGTCCAACAATCTCGGCTCTACTAGAAAAACAGCGCTTCTAGCGTCAACGATGATCGTAGCACTAGCGCTGAGCGCTTGTCAGAGTACGCCCTCCTCCCCTGTTATTCAGCGTGCTGACTCCACTTATGAAACCACAGGCCTTGGCGCAACCAAGATACAAGCTCAGCAAAATGCCATTGCTACCGCTGATAAAACGTGTCGCGGTAAACAAGTCATCGTCGTCAAAGACACCGTTAGATATAATGGGATTTTGAATGAGCGTACTGGACGCATGGTCGGGCAAGCTGGCGCGATGGTAGGTGCTATACTAGGGACTGGCTCGCCTGAGCTAGCACGCGACGATGATTATGAATATATGATTAGTTTTCGCTGTCAGTAAAGACGCAGGCCTAACGAGCATTTGATCTTTTTTTGACATACCTAAGCCCTCTCTTGCAAGCTTGGATCTTTTGATCAACTTGGCTTCGCTTAGCGTTAGATTTTGAGGTAAAGTAGAAGGCTCTAATATCGTGGCAAAACCAGTTTGGCTGTTTGCTATTGTTTCAATTTAATATGGTTTAGCTTACCATTACCTCTTCATTTTATATTCCCTATTCGGTCTGATTCTATGCGCAAACCTAACCTTAATTCTGTTAAGTCATCCAATGCAAAAACTTTAGCGCCTGCCAAAGATTTAGCGACTTTGGAAGCAGAATTGGCCGAGGTCGAGAGTAGTTTAGAAAACAATCTTGAAGATACCGTGCTACGACTTAGTGATTATTTAAGCGCGGTTGAGATGGTGGTTAAACAAACCTTTGCCCACCGAGTTTGGGTTAAAGCTGAAATTCGCAACCTCTCGAGCAAAGGCGGCCATTATTATTTTGAATTGGCCGAAAAGGACGATGACGGCAAAGTCGTTGCTAGCTGCCGAGGCAACCTTTGGCGCTTTAAAGCGGCGCGTGTACTCGCTAAGTTTGAACGCGCGACGGGTATGGCGCTCAGCCGTGATCTGACTGTCCTACTTAAAGTATCAGCGAACTTTCATCCTCAGTATGGCTTTTCCTTGACGATTGAAGATATTGATCCGAGCTATACCCTAGGAGATTTGGCACGGCAATACGCGCAGATGGTCGATCGCTTGAGCGGTGAAGGCCTGATGCACCTCAATCAGCAGCTAGAGTCCCCTTTTGATATAGAGCACGTGATTGTCATTGCCCCAGAAAAAGCCGCCGGATTAGGCGATTTTCAAGCGGACGCCGATCGTCTTGCTAATACGGGCGCTTGTCAGTTTCATTATCATCACGCTACTTTTCAGGGCAATCATGCGCCCGCCGAGATTCGTCAAGCGATCGTCAGTGCTCAGCAGCGATTTTTTGATAGTTATCAGCGCCTGCCTGATCTACTGGTGATCATTCGCGGCGGCGGCGCGGTTGGCGACTTAGCTTACCTCAATGACTACGAACTTGCCGCCTTGGTCGCTGAGCAGCCAGTGCCAGTTTGGGTCGGTATTGGCCATGAGCGCGACAAAGTCATCCTTGATGAAGTAGCACATAGCAGCTTTGATACGCCATCTAAAGTGATAGCGGCGATTATCGCTCACTTAGCTCGCCTAATAGCGCAAACTTTGAACTATCAATCACAGATCAAGCAAGCAGCGCAGCGTCAGCTCAAAGTCGCTCAGCAGCAAAGCGTCAGACAACTCAGCCAACTGCAATCACAGACTATCGGGCAACTCACCGCGCTGAAAAAAGACAGCAACTACGCTTGGCAAAGTATTCAGCAAAGCGCGCAGCGACAAGTCAAACAAGCGGCTAGAGTGACTAGCGACTGGCAAGCTCAAATCAAGCAAGGCGCGCATCAGCAATTGACGGCGGCTAGTATTGCCGCCAAAAATCATCGAAAAACAATAATGCATAGTAGCGAGCAGCAGCTAGCACAAGCTCAGCGCGATAGTGAACATCTACGTGATATCGTCCTACTGCATCGGCCTACGCGAGTGCTAAAACAAGGCTATAGCATGCTAATGGACAATAAAGGTCAGCAGGTATTGACTAGTAGCAGCCAGCTTTATGCTGATCAAACCATCAACATTATGCTAAAAGATGGGCAAGCGACCGCGCAGATCTTAAGTGTCAAAAGCTTAGAAGCTATTAGTCCTACTAATGACAATCATAATGTTCTGTAATTACTTTAATTCAAAAACAATGATGTTTTTTGTAGGCTAGCGCTTTAGCCCAGCATTTTGCTTTTGC
>NZ_AYXN01000012.1:0-11044 GCF_000511655.1 Psychrobacter sp. TB15 | reverse complement strand
GAAGCTGGGCTAAAGCGCTAGCCTACGATGTATCTTTTTATTAAATTTAAAGTTTTTAATCTTTAAGTTTTTATCAATTAAGCTATGTAGGGCGCGCGAGGCGCACCATTAAATATGTTAAACCTGCAAGAATATTCGTAAATTAAACTTTAAAAACAACTCTTAAAGTCATATCAACAAAGGAAACCCTATGGCCACTTCGACTCGTAGACGTAAAAAAGCCGCCCCAAAAACCTTTAAGGCGGCCTACGATATTCTAAAAACCAATGCTGCAGAATTACAACAGCAAGACGAGCCAGATATCGACAACCTAATGACGACGGTTGAAGAGTCTATCGCCGCTTATCGCGTCTGCGAAGAGCGTATCAATGCCGTGCAGCAAGCGTTAGATGCTGCTTTTGCTGAGGAAGTCGTCGTCACTGATGAAGATGACTGATTAGACTTATCCACCCCTCTTTGACATTACAACTTCAAATAAGAATTTGCTGGGTTAAAAACCCAGCCTACATAAATAATATAAAGCTAAACTATTACGCTACTCCGGGTCATCAACCTCAAACACTTGCCGTAAATACGCCAAATAAGTGTCATTGTTGATCATGGTTTTGCCAGGGCTATCTGATATTTTCGCTACCGGCTGACCATTACACTCTACTAGTTTGAGTACAATATTGAGCTGCGTCAGACCCATGTCATTAGTGAGATTCGTGCCAATACCAAAGCTGGTTTTGATCCGATCCTTAAAGTACTGATGCAGCTCCCAGGCTTTTTCTAGGTTTAAGCCATCACTGAAGGTAATAATCTTGGTTTTTGGATCTATTTTTAGTTTTTTATAATGAGCGATGGCTTTATCACCCCAAATATAAGGATCGCCGCTATCGTGACGCAGGCCATCGAAGAGCTTGGCAAAGTACAAGTCAAAATCGCGTAAGAACGCATCCATGCCTACCACATCAGTCAAAGCGATACCCAAATCGCCACGATATTCATGCACCCAAGCTTCTAATGCCGCCTTTTGCGAGTTACGCAAACGCACGTCTAAGGCCTGAAACGCTTGCATAAACTCATGCGCCATCGTACCTATTGGCGTCATCTCCAGTGTCTTGGCTAACAATACATTGGACGTGCCGCTGATAATATTGGGCTCAGCCTGATGCAAGGTCTTGACCACGTGCGCTTGCCAGCGTTTACTAAAGCGCCGGCGCGTACCAAAATCCGCAACGATAAAGGGCGGCGTATCACTCTCATTATTGACTTGCTGCTCGGCATACTGATGCAGCAAAGCCACTTTATCATCGAGTCGGCGCTGCCCCTCGGCGATCACTTGCGGATTAGATAAAGCATTAAAATATAGCTCATTGACAATAGCCAGTACAAATACCTCAAAAAACATCGCTTGAATCATTGGCCCTTCGATATCGATGAATAAGCGCCCTTTGCTATCAGTACTGACGGTGATAAAACGACGCTTGAGCTGAAATAGCTCTAAATAATCGACAAAGTCTGAGCGCATAAAGCGTAAGGTTCGTAAGTACTCTAATTCGTCAGGCAAAAACCGCAGTTCACAAAGACTATCTAGCTGCTGCTCTAATGATTCTTTGATGGTCGCTAGCGGATAAGCAGCATCATTATTATTGCGGCAGCGAAAACGATACACCCCATGCGTCTGCGGAAACTGATGCAGCATTGCTTGTAGCATAGTGAACTTATAGAGATCATTGTCTAACAAAGAGGTGATAATTGGGGTATGAGTAACAGCCATACGGTAACCTTAGCGTGTGGATTTTATAATAAAGAGTTTTCTAGCAAACAATAGCAGTAAACAAAACAGGGTTTAAGTATAACGCCATTATCTAGCATTTGCTTATCTGCCGCTTAATAACCTCAAAACCGTTAGCATACAGTCATGACTGGAGCAACTTCATTAACGGCGCGTACCCTAATTGCGGCTTGACACTGACAGGGATAAAAAATGACCAAAATACAGACCAATCATTGAAAAGCTAGAGACGACTTGAAAAGGACTTTGGATAAGATATCGTAGATAAAACGAGCTTTAGTTGAATTTTTTTGCTTTGGTTTACTTTGGGTGGCTTATTTTAGCCTCATATTACGAGCATTAAGAGGCTAAAACAATGAGCTAATGTTAATACGACTATCTAGGCATTAAGATTGTGTTAACCAGAGAAGAGACTCACTTTAAAATATAGCGTGTAAAACCCGCCTTTAAGCAAGCAGGTTCTATCGCGGTAACTATCTTTATTTATTATCGCTTTAGTGCTTCGCACTCATAAACTGCGCAACATAGTCATCGGCAGGATTGTCTCGCAGCTCATTTGGTGTGCCGGTTTGTACTAAGCGCCCGCCGTTTAAGATGCTAATGCGCTGCCCGACTTTGACCGCCTCATCGATATCATGAGTGATAAAGACGATGGTCTTATGCAGCCGAGCCTGTAGCTCTAATAGCTGATCTTGCAATTGACCACGGATGAGCGGATCGAGTGCGGAGAAGGCTTCATCCATCAGCAGTATCGGGTTATCGGTCGCTAAAGCGCGCGCCAGCCCTACCCGCTGCTGCATACCGCCCGATAATTCATCCGGGTAGCTGCTCTCCAGATTCGGCAGACCAACCTCAGCTAACCAATGACGAGCAATCTCATGACGCTCGCTGACACTCATTTTGCGTACGCGCAGTCCGTAAGCGACGTTTTGTAGCACAGTCATATGCGGCATCAGACCAAAATGCTGAAACACCATGCTGACCGTATGCTGACGATACTGCTGCAGGCCTTTATCATCCAGATCTAAGATATTTATGGCTGAATGGCTCGTATGTGTATCGGCAGCCGCGGGCTTACTAATGTTAGCAGCTCTATCATTTCGCATGTCTGTATTGACCCAAATCTTGCCAGTAGTCGGATCAATCAAACGATTTAGATGGCGTATCAGCGTTGATTTACCTGAACCCGACAAACCCATAATGCAGTGTAGCTCACCGGCCTTTATCGCTAAGTTGACATCGTATAGCCCGACCGAATAACCGGTTTGTGCTTTGACACGCGTACTGTCCATTCCGTCAGCCAATAAGTCTAAGGCAGACTGTGCTTGCTTTGGGCTTGCATTATAAATCTTACTGATATTTTCTAGTTTGATATGATCCATCATTTTTCTCAATAGTTATTAATTATGCCCGTGTTTGCTATTTAGTCGTTGCTCATAAGGGCGAATAAAAAGGTCAGCTTAACCTATCGTTGGGCGGCGACCTTCTTCGATGGTCTTTTGCCGCGCGCGCTTACCTTGACCAAATGCTTGGCTGATACGGTCAATAATAATCGCTACAATGACAATCGCCGTACCTGCCTGCAAACCTTGACCGATATTGAGCGTTTGAATAGATTGCAGCACATCTTCGCCTAGTCCCGGCGCGCCAATCATTGAAGCTAGTACTACCATCGCAAGCGACATCATTACCGCCTGATTAATCCCTGCCATAATACTCGGCAGCGCTTGCGGCAGTTTAATCCAGATCAGTAGCTGCCAGTGTGTACTACCAAATGAGCGGCCCGCTTCGATCATTTCATGATTGACCTGGGTAATACCTAACGTCGTCAAACGTATCAAAGGTGGCAGCGCATATATTATGGTGGCAAATAACGCCGGCACTTTACCGATACCAAACAGCATCAGCACTGGAATCAGATAAACGAAGCTTGGCATGGTCTGCATAACATCGAGAATGGGGGTCACAATTTTGCGTAATAAGGCACTCCCTGACATCGCAATCCCGATGGGGATACCGATGACAACCGTGATGAGCACTGAGACAATCAATAGCGCCAAGGTATCAATCAAAGCGCCCCACAGCCCAAATGCGCCAATCAAAAACAGCCCTACGCCGCAAGCGACAGCGAACCATATTTTGCGCACCCCAAACCAAGCCAATACCGTCACTAAAGCGATAATCAGCCAAGGGGGAATGACGGTTAACAAGCGCTCAATAGGCAATAATAAATAAGTCAAGGTTACGCTGCTAATACCACGAAACACCTCTCCGTAATCTCTTACTACCGTTGCTAGCGCCTTATTCAGCGGGGTCTCAAGCGACCATTCTGGGAAGCTTGACGATAGCCCTAGTAAATTATCTGATGCCGTTTCATCATTTAGCGGCGAGTCAATACGAGTATCCCCAGCAGTCGTACCTGTCAAACGAATATCTAGATCAGTCGCCAATGCCGTGGCAGCCTCTGCAGAGAGCCAGTTCTGCCAAATGTCAGGGTTTTGTTGCAAAAACATCAAGGCCTGCTCATCACCGCTACGCTTATTCTCGCTCATCTCCAATATCGCGCCATTGAGCTGGTCTGGAGTGAACTGTACTTTTTTGAAGGCTTGGCTGAGCTCTGGATTGCTATCGAGAAATGGCGTCGATACCGCAATCGCTAAAGGTGACACAGGAAACCCAGTCACACAGTCGGAGGTACCATTGGCTAATAATAGATCATCCCAGCAGCTCTTATCATGTTCAGGGAACTTGAGCGCTGCAAAGTCGTATTTCGCCATCAGTCCTGTCGGCTGCCAATAATAAAACAACAACGGCTTACGCTGCTCAAAGGCGGAGGAAATCTCAGCGTCGAGCGCCGCTCCTGTTCCGGGGCTTGTGATATTAAAGATACGATCTAAGCCGGTGTTTTTGAGTAGACGCACATTGAATATTTCACAAGTCCAGCCTGCAGGACAGTTCATAAAACGGGCTTCATCAGGGCTTTCAGGATCAGTGAATAGCTCAGCGTACTCTGGCAAGTCTTGATAATGACGTAGACCAGGATTATCGTCCATTACGTATTGCGGCACATACCAGCCTTGCGTCGCACCGCCTTTTAGCGTATCGCCAATGATCGTCACTTTATCGTCTTCAATAGCTTGCTCTAAGATGGGTGAGCGTCCTATCCACTGCTCGCCGATGACTTGTATGTCATCTTGCAATAGCGCGTTCTCAAGCGCTGGCCCCGCTCCTGGTACTTCTTCAACGACGCAGCCGTAGCCGCTCTCAGTAATGTACTTGAGGACGCCTGTAGTGAACTGCCCGCTCTCCCAAGTAAGCGCGCCAAACTTAATGGGGGTCTCACAAGACGATGTGGAAGCTGCAGCCGAGGCAGATAAAGGCAGTAATAGTGAGCTTAATAGGAGTAAGCTAAAAACAATCCATTGGCGCATAATAAATCCTATATATGGTTTTAGCGATGACTACTTATGATCAAAGCGAGCTTTTATGACTATTTATGTTTATAAATATTAGCTTGTATAGCCTTTCGCTGGTAGCCATGAGACGGTAATCGCAGCGCCATAAAAGATGGGTATGAAATATGAGTAATGAATAGTATGTAAAACCTTTGCAGGTTTTGACAGTATTTTTTCAAAAAAATAGCGCTTATCAAAATAAACGCTATTTTATTAGGGCGTGTTGAACATTCGCAAATAGGCACTGCTGATTGCTAAAATTGTTCCAGACAAGGCACAAAGCGACGATAATGCAGATGCCTTAGCGAGATTTGTAACGCAGTATGGGGCAATTTTAGCATCAGCCCTCACGACAACAACAGGGACAGGACTCTTTTTTGCCGCTTCATCGTTAAAAATAAGCGCTTAGAATGACTAAACTTATTATTTTTAACATCGAATCGCCTAAAAAATAGTCGCTGTCAGTGCCATGGTCGAATGTTCAACACGCCCTATTCTATTCATTTAAAAAGAGCTATTTCAACATGATACCCATTGCTTTTTTGAAGAACCCACCATAAGGCGGCAATAGTAAATTCATACCATTTAATTTATTTTGTACAAAAATAGGCTTCATATGGCTCAAGCGCTCAAATCCTGCTTGGCCATGATAAGCACCCGTACCTGAATGACCAACACCGCCAAACGGTAAATCATGCTGCACGACGTGCAATATTACTTCATTGATACATAGGCCGCCTGATACGGTATGTGAACGCACTTGCTCAATCTCATTTTGATCATCGCCAAAGACATACAATGCAAGAGGACGCGGACGCGCATTGACATAATCGATAGCGTCTTCTAGCGTGTCATAGTGCACTAGCGGCAGCACAGGAGCAAAGATCTCATTTTGCATCACTTCACTATCATCGTTAGGCTCGCTGACGATAATCGGCGGCATCAAGCGCGTGTCGATATTAGGCTCGGCATCGGTTAGGAGATGCACATCCTCACCGGGCAGCTGATCGAGATAGCCTTTCACGCGTTTGAACTGTTGATTATTGATGATGCGTGAATAGTCTGGATTGTCGGCGATATTAGGATAGTGCTTATCCATCCACTCTTTGGCTAAGCGGATAAATGCCTCATGTTCTTTACGCTGCACCAATACATAATCAGGTGCGATACAGGTTTGACCCGCATTGAGAGTTTTGCCCATCATCACACGATTAACCGCTGACTCAAGATTAGCACCATTTAGCACAATAACCGGCGACTTACCGCCAAGCTCAAGCGTCACTGGCGTCAAATTAGGCGCAGCAGCTGCCATGACTTTTTTGCCGACAGCGGTTGAGCCAGTATAGAGCAAATGGTCAAAGGGCAGCTTGCTGAACTCTTGAGCAATATCAACCTCCCCTAACACTACGCAGACCATATCTTGCGAAAAATAGCGCGCCACGGCCTCTGCAAACGATTGCGCAAATTTCGGCGCCGCTTCACTCATTTTTACCATGACGCGATTACCTGCCGTGAGCGCATCTATTATCGGCCCTACCGCCAAAAATAATGGGTAATTCCAAGGCACCATAATACCAACCACGCCTAGCGGCTGCGGCTGAATCTCATTATGAGCGGGCATATAAAGTGCTGAGATGGAAGCACGGCGCGGTTTCATCCATTTTTTGCCGTATTTTCTAGCGTGACTGATACCGGTAAAGCTTGGAAATAGCTCTGCAAATTGCGTCTCAGACTCACTACGATAGCCAAAATCGGCACTGATCGCTTGCGCTAAGCTATCCTGCCTTTCGCTTAGCATCAGCTCCAAGTTATCCAATTGCTCAGCGCGAGTGGCCCAATCATTGATAGGCTGATCGCGACTTAGCTTATATAAGTGCGAAAACTGCGCGTGCATCTCATCAATGGTCGTTGCAATGCTCAGCGACTGACTCGTCTCGTTTGCCATGTGATGACGAGTTTGCTCAATAATCTGATCATCGGCCTGATAGTTGTTTTGCTGTGTATCTGTCATTTGTCATCCTTGTCATAAAAGCTAGCGTCAAGACGCACTAGCGGGTTGCTCTCTAATGTAGCGTATTGACTGGCGAATGAAAAGCACGATTATCAGACTTATAGGTTCGTATCAGCTAATCATTTTGTTACCGGATATACATGAGCGCTAAAGTAGTACTATATAAACACGAGCACTAAAAACGGCTACCAATTTTGTCTTAAGCTAATAAAAGCACTTAATTTACCGCTATATCTATATTCATTAGATAAAAAAAACTGCTACACTTAATGATTATTTTTAGCCTTTATTATGAGGATATACCTCACTCTACACCTTCTAAAATAGCGAGACTTATGCAGCCTCTTAGTGATACTCTGATTAGTCGCACCTTTGCTGATGCTGATTATGTGGCAACGAGCGATGCAATGCGCGCAAGCATACTCAAGCGCATCGAAGTGAAACAACAGCAAGGGCTGCGGACCCCCGATGAGCTATGGATTGTCGATCACAACGATGTCTATACTTTAGGTCAAGCCAGCAAACCCGAGCACATATTGCAGCAAACAGATACCCCTATCATTCAAACCGATCGCGGCGGACAAGTGACTTGGCATGGACATGGCCAGTTAGTGATCTATTGGCTGTTCGACTTAGACAGCTTAGGCTGGAGCGTACGCAATTTGGTTTCTCACGCAGAGCAAGCCTTAGAAGACGTGATCAATGATTGCCTCAAGAGTCACTGCTCCAGTGAGAGCGCAGCATCAGACTTTAAAGCCAAAGCCCGGCGTGATGCCCCAGGCGTCTACATCTACTCAGGGACAGTTACCGATGAAGCTAATACTGAAGCTCAGACAACTGATAATATTATGCTCGGTAAAATCGCCTCATTAGGATTCAAAATAAAGCACGGTTTTAGCTATCATGGTTTAGCGCTCAATATCAACTGCGACTTATCAGCTTTTAACGCCATTAACCCTTGCGGTTACGCGGGCATGCAAATGCTGCGCTTGGCAGATTTTGTCTCTATTGATAATAACGACGTGGATAACCACAAAATGAATAATAACGAAGCGACGCTCAGTTACAAGCGAGTCAGCCAGATGCTTATTGATAATATTGCACAGCGCCACGCCGGCGATATTGCTCTGCGTCCTGTACCGCCAAAGTCTTAGACTGCATAATATCGTGCCAGTATAGACTTAAGGCAAACAAGAAAAATAAATACAAACTTGTTATACTCGCACTCGGCAGCCATTAAGCATTGCGAGATTTGTGGTTTAATGGCGCGGTATAAACACAGATATTCTTGTTTAATATTCAATAATAGCAACAGTTGGAGACCCTTTATGGCAGATTTTAATCAGATTTTGGACGCCGGTGATGTTGATGGCGGCGTTATCAATGTAGTCGTTGAGATACCTACTGGTAGTAGCCACAAAATCGAATGGAACCGTGAGCTTGCTGTATTCGAGCTTGATCGTATTGATCCGCAAATCTTTGCTAAGCCTTGTAACTATGGCTTTATCCCGCAAACCCTTGACGAAGATGGCGATGAGCTTGATGCGCTAATCATCACTGAGCAGCCACTGCCAACAGGTATCTTTTTGAAAGCTAAAGTTATCGGCGTTATGAAGTTCGTTGATGATGGTGAAGTCGATGACAAGATTGTTGTCGTGCCTGCTGATGATCGCGATACGGGCAACGCTTATAACAGCTTAGAGGACTTACCTAAGCAGCTGATCAACCAGCTAAACTTCCACTTTAGTCACTATAAAGACCTCAAAAAAGCCGGTACTACGGTCGTTGAGTCTTGGGGCGACGTCGCGGAAGCCAAAGAGGTGATCAAAGAGTCTATCCAGCGCTGGAAAGATCTATAAGTGAATACTTGCGTTTTATGATGCCGCTCTTCATTTAACAGTCATTATGTTGCTTAAAAAGAGCGAGCTTTTATTTGCTGCAATCCGAATGGGTTGCAGCATTTTTTTTGAAGATTTGGGTAACGTTTTGCTTAACCCTTAGCGCTTTTAGAGTTGCTATAATAAACGCTATCTGACCAAATATTACTATCAAAAAAGGCTCCTTATGTTTAATCCAGACGCCAGCTCTCAAGCCATCCGTAAAAAACTGCCAAAGTCGGTCGTCATAATGATCGAAAAAGGTAATCTTGTCATGGCCATCAAGACGTTAGCCGCTGACGAGGGTATCAGTATGGACGCCGCTAAAGCGCGTATCGATGAATATGAAGCCGCCCTCAAAACCAAACAACACCAACAACTCACTTCTATCGCCAGTAAGCAAGGCATTCCAAATAGTGCTATTAGCTCAGATAGAGAGGTCGCTAATGAAGATACTGCGCCTCTACAAAAACAACGGGTGAAATCTACGCCTCCTGAATCAGGGTTTAAGAGCTTGCAGCGCGGTGTCGATAGTAAGCTCGATGATATCGGCTATAAAAAACCCCTACTGCCCTATTGGGCTAAACGCCTATTAATTATCGCTGTCGTGATGCTAGGGTTGTTTTGGATATTGTGGCGTATTTTTGGCTAGATGACAGTTTCGTGAGTCTGTTATAGGTGGTTGTTTAATAGTGGTCTGTTTTAAGTAGTCTTTAAATAGGTTTACAGGGTGAAATGACTGGTTCGGTTGGGGTATAGCTTTTGAAACCATTTTTCTTTATATTGTCACTTAGACAGCCTACTTTTTGAACCACTACCCGGATATAAATGTAACTATGAATAAAACAACTTTTAAAATATCGAAGATGGACTGCCCTTCGGAGGAAAACCTAATCCGAATGAAATTAGAGGGCCACTCGAATATTGAACATCTTGAGTTCGACATTCCTAACCGTCAATTAACTGTGTTTCATCATGACAATATAGAAGGGATAGAGACTGCTATTCATGACCTAAAATTAGGAGACACCCTACTCTCGACCGAAACCATTGACCCCTCTGATCCCAACAATAATTTTAAAATTGATGCTGACTCTAGTCACAAAAAAGATGCTGAGCAAAGAAAGCTACTATGGATAGTGCTGGTCATTAACTTTGCTTTCTTTATTATTGAAATGAGCACGGGACTGATTTCTCGTTCGATGGGGTTGGTCGCCGACAGCTTAGATATGTTAGCAGATAGCTTCGTGTACGGAATTAGCTTATTTGCGGTCGGTGGAACGGTCATTAAGAAAAAACGGATTGCTAGAATTGCCGGATATTTTCAAATTACGCTAGCGATTCTTGGTTTTTTAGAAGTACTAAGACGTTTCTTTGGCAATGAGCAGTTACCTGACTTTTCTACCATGATAGTCATATCGATTCTTGCGCTAATTGCAAACTCGATTTGCCTCTATTTACTACAAAAATCGAAAAGCAAAGAAGAAGAAGCCCATATGCAAGCCAGTATGATTTTCACTTCAAACGATGTGATTATCAATTTAGGGGTAATTGTTGCAGGGATTTTGGTTAATTGGTTACACTCTAGTACGCCTGATTTGATTATTGGTAGCATCGTATTTGCTTTAGTTATTCAGGGCGCCTTTAGAATATTGAAGTTGAGTAAGTAGCCAAGCCTAATAACTGAAGCAAATAGCTCAAGTAAGTAGCTTAATTAAACCGCTAAGTGTAAAGTAACTGGGTTTGAAGCAAATAAACATCATAAGGATATGAGACCTCAAGCAATGATTGAACAAACTTTAAATCTAGTCACCACCAAAGACCATCAGCAAGTTGCCGTTTGGCGAATAATAGATGATGAAGTCTTTGATAAGAATCTGGGAGACCTTCCTAAATTTTGTGTAAGTATTTAATCTAAACG
>NZ_AYXN01000011.1:0-2034 GCF_000511655.1 Psychrobacter sp. TB15 | reverse complement strand
ATGGCTCACCATCTAATCAGCTGAAAACCTTGAGAAAATGGTGTGATATTTAATCCTTATCTACTACAGCCCCTCCATAATTTATTCCATCTCTTTGGTCACAATAGCAATCAACTGCCTTGAGCACTTAACTGTCTTTTGAATATCAGAGTAGCTATGACCTGATTTGAGTAGACTAGCGATGATCTTGCGCTTTTCGGTATCCTTCCCACGACCGGCATACTTACCTTCTACTTTAGCACGAGCAATACCTTGCATCTGACGGTTACGCCGATCTTCATAATCTTTTCGAGCAATGGCTGCGAGCATATCCAGCATCATCGAGTTAATGGCCTGCAATACACTGCTCATAAATTCTGTACTGCTTTCAGATTGAAGCGCCATATATGAGGTCGGCAGCTCTTTTGACACGATAGAGAGCTTTTTCTCTGATAGCATTCTTTTGAGCGTATCCCAATCAGCTTGGTTCAAACGCGCCAAGCGATCAATCTGCTCAACTAAGATCACATCGCCCTTATGAGCATCTTCAATCAGTTGCATAAGCTTAGGTCGCGCCAAGATAGCTCCTGATTCGTTTTCGACATAGAAGGCAGCAATTTTGTGGCCATGATCGTTGGCAAATGCTATGAGCTCGCTTTTGGCACGTTTAGCATCTTGCTCTTTGGTTGATGCTCGTAGATACGCTCTGATAAACATAAACACCTAAAATAGTCTGTTATAAGTGGTTCCATTATACCAGTCTGTTTTAAGTGGTTTGATAATAGGTTTGAAGGGTGAAATAGCTGGTTCCCTTGGGGTATAGCTTTTGAAACCATTTTTCTTTATATTGTCACTTAGACAGGCTGGGCATTTGATGTATAGTGTCATTTGCATTTCACTATTTATCAATTTCTCAGCCTGTTTTTTTTCAGCCTACTTTTTGAACCACCACCCGGATATAAATGTAGCTATGAATAAAACAACTTTTAAAATATCGAAGATGGACTGCCCTTCGGAGGAAAACCTAATCCGAATGAAATTAGAGGGCCACTCGAATATTGAACATCTTGAGTTCGACATTCCTAACCGTCAATTAACTGTGTTTCATCATGACAATATAGAAGGGATAGAGACTGCTATTCATGACCTAAAATTAGGAGACACCCTACTCTCGACCGAAACCATTGACCCCTCTGATCCCAACAATAATTTTAAAATTGATGCTGACTCTAGTCACAAAAAAGATGCTGAGCAAAGAAAGCTACTATGGATAGTGCTGGTCATTAACTTTGCTTTCTTTATTATTGAAATGAGCACGGGACTGATTTCTCGTTCGATGGGGTTGGTCGCCGACAGCTTAGATATGTTAGCAGATAGCTTCGTGTACGGAATTAGCTTATTTGCGGTCGGTGGAACGGTCATTAAGAAAAAACGGATTGCTAGAATTGCCGGATATTTTCAAATTACGCTAGCGATTCTTGGTTTTTTAGAAGTACTAAGACGTTTCTTTGGCAATGAGCAGTTACCTGACTTTTCTACCATGATAGTCATATCGATTCTTGCGCTAATTGCAAACTCGATTTGCCTCTATTTACTACAAAAATCGAAAAGCAAAGAAGAAGAAGCCCATATGCAAGCCAGTATGATTTTCACTTCAAACGATGTGATTATCAATTTAGGGGTAATTGTTGCAGGGATTTTGGTTAATTGGTTACACTCTAGTACGCCTGATTTGATTATTGGTAGCATCGTATTTGCTTTAGTTATTCAGGGCGCCTTTAGAATATTGAAGTTGAGTAAGTAGCCAAGCCTAATAACTGAAGCAAATAGCTCAAGTAAGTAGCTTAATTAAACCGCTAAGTGTAAAGTAACTGGGTTTGAAGCAAATAAACATCATAAGGATATGAGACCTCAAGCAATGATTGAACAAACTTTAAATCTAGTCACCACCAAAGACCATCAGCAAGTTGCCGTTTGGCGAATAATAGATGATGAAGTCTTTGATAAGAATCTGGGAGACCTTCCTAAATTTTGTGTAAGTATTTAATCTAAACG
>NZ_AYXN01000010.1:0-13783 GCF_000511655.1 Psychrobacter sp. TB15 | reverse complement strand
TTCCAAAAGTTCTCAATGCCATTGATGTGATTGTTTTTACCACAAGTAAACTCTTTAGAGTGATTGACTCTGAAATGTTTGAATTCGCTCACATCTAATGCATTATAACTTCGATAGCTATCCGTATAAACAAAGCTGTCAGGCTTGATGTTACGCTTGATGACAGGCATTAGGGTGGTTTGTTTGGTGTCTGCTACGACAATGGTATAAACCTTACCGTTTCGTTTTAGAATACCAAATACAGCGGTTTTACCAGCAGCCCCGCGACCTCTTTTGCCTTTGCGTACGCCACCAAAGTAACTTTCATCTAATTCGACTTCGCCATCAAAAAGCTCATCAGCTTGTAATGAGAGATGGTAATCTATCACAAGTCTTATTTTATGATAAAAAAGTGCAGCAGTGTTAGGCTGAATATCAAGCAAATCTGCGGCTGTTCTAGCAGTCACTTCAGCTGTAAAAAACTCTAACAGCCTTCGCTGTACTTTTTTACTTAGTTTACAACGGGTTATCTTCATAAAAGTAGTCTAGCATAGTGCTTATCTACTACAGCCCCATTATGGAATTATACTCTCCATGTATTCTACTGCTTTTTCTGCAAGCGGGTAGATCTCTGAATTATATAAACAGTAACTATTAAGTTCTTCCGACCAGCCTACAAGTAGCGTGCCACCTGTATAATAAACCTCTCTTTTTTCACTATCTTCGTCACCCTGTTTTAAATATGCTTCGCATTCAGGGTTCCAATGGTTCATTGCCATTGATGAATTAAAAGATGGGTCACGATTATCTATAATAATCCCATCTTCATTTAACACCTCAATAATTTGCTCTATATTACTAGTAGTCTGTCCTTTAACCACGTCTAAAGCAACTTGCTCTTTGGAGGTAAGATTTCTTTTAGATGTTCTGTTTTTAGCAGTCATATTTCCATCCTAAGTATTTTAAATAGGCTTACGATTATGGATAAAATTAAGAATTCTCACAATAGAGAATTCTAAAATCTCCGATAAATTTGTTGCAACATTATTACCATTCAGCCTATAGCCAAAGACTCAAGTCCTCACTAGGGATATGAGTCTGTAGACTGCGCTGAATACCTTATTCTAAGGTGATTAAATATTGTTAGTAGTGCGTATCAGGCCTTAATCTAAATCCTTATTTATCGCCGCTTGCATCTTCTCAAGCTCTATCGTCAATGCACTGCTCTTTTCTTGCTCAGCGCTATAACTGGTCGATACCGTTTCATACTGCTTAAGCAGCAGCTGGTGATCTGTGTTTAGTGTCGCTTGCTGTTGCATCAGCTGATCATTCAGTCCTGATAGCTTATCGCGCTCGATAGTAACCGCTTTTAACTCCCCTTTAACCTCTGCAGTAGCGGTTGCTATCTCGTTGCGCTCAGTGGTGACTGTTTTTAACTCTGTTTTAACCTCTTCAAGTTCTGCACTTAAACGGGCAACCTCTGCTTTATCACTAACAGCGTTAGCCTCAAGCGTGGCCACTCTCGATATATTGACGTTAAGCTCTTTTGCTTGCTGATCAAAGCTACTGCGCAGATCTGCAAGTTGAGCCTGAGCCGCATCTGTTTTAGCTCGTTCAAGCTCCAACTGGTGCTGAGTATCGGCCAAGGTCTGCTTAAACCTATCACGTTCAGCTGTCGCCTGTTCAGCCGCTTTAGCTTTTGTCTCTGCAGTGGCCGTTACCTCGTCTAGTTGCACCAACAAATCAGCCTGCTCACCTTCTAAGGTCTTAACCGCCTCTTGCGCCTCGTCTGTCTCAGCTTGCGCCTTGGCCTTAATGCTCTCTAAGGCCTCACGATCTTTAACCAAGCGATCATTGGCGATATCAACCGCCGTCTGCCACACATCCGCACCAAGCGTCTGTAAGCGCTCAGTAATACCACTGGGCAGCTCAACCTGTCTTAGCTGCTCTTCTTCTTTGTTATCCTGACGCCAAGACTTCATAGCTTCACTGATGGTCGTAAATGAACCACCCCCAAGCGCCTTACGCACTTCGGCTAGAGTAGGCTTGATACCTTGTTCTTGCAGTTGATCAGCAGTGCTATGAACCTGTTGAATAGTGAGTGCCATAGTCATGTCCTTAATTTTGTATTTGTATGAGTAGATATGTAGTTTTTATATGATATTGTATGTAGTATAATACAATATACAACATACTACAATACAGAATACAAAAATACCTCAGGTGATTTGAGGTGTCTTTTAATGTATTGAGTTGATAGTTGGCCGCAGACACGGATAGAGCATTAGTATTTGCCAAATGGTGAGGTTGGTGCGATAGTTACTCACTGAACGTTCTGAACAGTTGCACTGTACAGGGGCTAAAAACGTACTTGAACACTAGGTGAGCAATGAACATATCGGTGACAAAGGCAGCAAAACAGTGGGGTGTATCGAGAACCACTATCTATCAGAAGATCAATGATGGTGAGCTTTCCAGAACCGCTGACAAGAAAATTGATACCTCAGAGATGATCCGAGTGTTTGGTGAGCCTGTCACTAAAAAACGTACTGAACAATCCGCGAACACTAGCAATAGTACGTCCTTGAACAGTCAAAACGTACAGAACAGTACAGCACTTGAACACCAATTAGCGCTTGAGAAGTTGAAGAATGAACACTTAGGTCAGCAAGTTCGTGATCAAAAACAGCTGATAGCGAATTACCAAGAGCAAATAAGTCAGCTCAACAAAACACTAGAAAAAGCCAATGCCAGTATTCATGACTTAACGCAGATCCGACTGCTAGAGTTTAAAGGCACTGACCCTGAACATAGCGATCACCAGCAACAAGTATCATTAGAGCCTGAGCCGCTATCTGAAAAAGAAGCCGCAGCTGCGCCCACACCTACCAAAAGAAAAAGATGGCTTGGGTTTTGGTTTTGATTGCTGAACAGTGCAGTCAAACGATTACGGCCTTGGCCCATTGTAAGAACGCTGCGGGGCTGGTGTATCTACTCTAGGGGTAGCATCCTGTGATTGCTCCATGCTGACAACGTCCTTGATCTCTAAATCTAAAGGCTCAGGCGCTTTGATGTCACCATATAACTCTTGATGATACGCTTTTTTGATCTCCATACCTTTAGTCCATGTCCTTAAATCTCGATTGCCACGTGACTCACTGACTCTCTCATAATCTTGCTGCCGCTCCTCTGCTAACGCCTGAAAACCCTCTTCATAAACAGTGCCCTTGAGCCTAACATTTCGCTTCATTTTAGGATGCGCCACGCTGATACTGCTTTTGGTTGCTCTCTTGATGGTTAATCCCATACCTTCTAGCGCATAACGCACACTACTACGGTTATTAAGACTGCCCTCTGCTAGGCTATGTCGCATTCTTCGATCAATGGCTTCTTTTAAAGCAAAAGTGCTCTCAGGATTAGCGATGATCTCATTATCTTCTTTTTCCTGCTCCTTCTCTTTAGACTTAGGCGGCCTATCATATGGAGTTGGCCGTGGCGCATTATTCACATAAGGGTTGATTAGCCGCTTACGCTCTGGGTCATTAGGATCTGTTAGGCCATATTCTTGATTGATGATGTTCTTAAACGCATTGACTCGTACCAGATCAGCGCCAGCATAAAATGGCTGCAGCCGCTTACCACTTCGTAGCTCTTGGCAAGGGATCACAAAATTTAGCTCCAGCCGTCCACCCTTATCAGTATGTTCAACCCACAATATATCGTACTGATCGGGCTCAAGCCCTACAAACAGTGTCTCTTCAAAGCGCTGCATAATGTCTTTTTTCTGCTCATCAGTAAATTGTGTCGCATCTTCCGTAAAAGATAATACCCCTGACTTATACTTTTGCTTGAATGGTGTGGTATTAATCAGCTGCTCAGTGAGCCTAGGATCGCCGTAGAGCACCTTTGCACCCTCCCTAGGGGTATCCTTACCGCCCAATAAGTAATTAAGCGGCCCTGCGCCTGATCCTTGCCCTCGCCTAAAGAATTTAACAATCATGACTCACCTCGCAAATGCTCATTAAGCAGCGCATCGATAGACACCCTAATCGCTTTAATCTGCTCAAGTACGTTTTCATCTAATGCCTTATCGATGTTAACGTGCTTAGTAACCTGATTGAGGTTAGAACCAATACGGCCAAGTGCGCGAACCAACTCAGGGTCAGCTGGCTTCATTGGGGTTACCCCTAAACCCAAATCACGCATCCAACCTGCCATTGTCGTTCCCTGCTGCCGTCTTTTCAGCTTGGCCAACTCATCCTCTGTGACTCGAATCGCAATCTCTTTAGTTCTTTTTTTACCGCTAATTGGTGGCATAAGACTGGCTCCTGTTCTAGGTATAGGGGTGGTTGGGGGGTCAAGGGGGCGATAGCCCCTTTGTCAGCACCTAAGAGAGGATATTGTAGCGAAGCGAAAATAGCCCCCTCTTAGGACTGCTGGCTTAAAATAATATCATAAATGTGTATATATGATAGAAAATATATGTCTATATATAATGAAAGATATATGTGTATATATGATAACGACATATGTCTATATACAATATAATTAATGTCTATATATACTTATATCTATGTCTATACATACGCTGTATACTAAAAAAATAAATGTGTATATATGCAAATACTGAAGTATGATCAGCACTCTATAGAAGCAATAAGGAGTAGTTATGAGTGAAGTGCCGTACTCTAAACGCAAGGTAAACATGATGCGAGTGAACGCTATAAGAAAGGAGGGATCTATAGCTAAGAATTTATTTATAGCCTTTATTAGCGGTGTTCATATTCTAGATTTTGATAGCGAAGATGCTAAAAATTACCCTATAGACTACTACACATTTAAGAAAATAATAGAACATACACCAAGCATCGAAAAGCTTCACGATCAGATAAACACCTATCGAGCAGCTCAAATATTGGAACTACTGGGTACGAGTGTTGACAACAAGAAACTGAGTTTTTTAACGGCACATAAAGATCCGCTTAGTAACACGTCAGCTCAAGAGATACTAGATATTATCAAAGCAGACTTGAACAATTACAAATTGCTCCTAGATGCGTTTATTTGCTATAGGCATCGTAAAGCTGTAAGAAATTTACGACTCAAAGTCAAAAAAGAACTTGGTATAACTAACGAAGAAGTAAAGGTCTATAAGATATACATGAAAATACCTGATAGCCTTCGACCTTTTATTAATAGCTATAAAAAGCAGCAGCAAGAAAAACAGTAAAAATTTCAAATTTTTCTTTTTTTTTTGAATCTTTCCTCTCTCTCCCTCTTAATCAGTGTGCCCACTAGAGTATGCCCACAGCGTATGTCCACATAAGCAGCAAGGGCAACAGCGCCTGAGCTACTCCTAAAGGGCTCCGCGCTGTTGCCCTTGCTATGTGGACAACCCTGATGGACAACTCTGTGGACAACTGCTTGGAGGGAGAGAGGTTGAAGTTTTGGGCAACACTCACCCTAAAGCGCCCACAAGTAAAAACTTGCGAACCCTTTAGAGTATTGCCCTGACAACTGCCTGTCGGTCGATCGGCATCGTCTCGGGAAGTCATCACTGTATCAAGCTGACTCTGTTATGATTACGGCTGATAGCACCGCCTAGACACGCTCATAACCGCTATATAGCCGTTTCTACGCTAGCAAGGGTTAACACCCAATATACCGCTACGAATACGCTAATATAACCTCTCATTGCGTTGCTCAATATGTCTAGTAACCCCTGTCGGGAGCTTGCTTGTCACCCACGCAATGCAGTCGTCACTGAGGCCTGCCACCCATTGCTAGGGAACAGTTAAAGAGCGTTGATAGGGCGAAGGTAGCGAGCAAATAGGCGGTTTTACTGAGTAAAATTGGTAACTTACAGTAGTAATATGAGTAATTTGATTGCAAAGTAGCCTAGATTTGGCTTAAAATAGACCCTAATGGGCTTAATTGCTGGTCAAATAACGCACTGCATATGCTTATTTGGTCGTTACAGGCGTCGCCAAACGTCTGTAACCGTTAATGAACATTAAACGATAAACCCCCCTATTACGTCAAGTAGTAGGGGGGTTTATTTTTTATAATTTTCAAAATTCGTAGATTATGAGACCATCCCGAATTCTGTGTAACTGCCGTTTAGATTAAATGCTTGCTGATACGGTCATCAAACATAATCATAAAACGATTCAGAGCAGACGTCCAGTTACGGATTGGCATCGACCACTTTTTTTGGGAAACTCTCATGGAAAATTGCCTTTTGAGTTTGAAGCAATGTACAATGATAAGATTAACCCGTTAGGTCAGGTGGCCTAACTTAAATAAAAAGTCTCCGACAAACCCGGTACGGTTCAGATGATGCGTTCTACTACATGGATTACAGTCTTGGTTGGATTGTTCATGTTCCAAAGCTTTTGGAATGTGGCGGCGGCCTTTTGTGTCCATGAACAACAGCCTCAATCACAGCAGAGTTATCATTTTGGTCATCACCAAAATACCTTGTGTGCCAGCGATAGTCGTCAACACGATCATAATGGACAGTCAGAAAACATAAAAACATTCAGTAGCGATTTAGAAATCGGTGAAGATCATCAAGATCATCTACCATCGATGATGCATTTGATTGTACAAAATGAAAAAGTAGATGTGTTTCATCCAAGCTCTGAAGTTAAAGTGAATCCACAATTTCATTGGAAAAACAGCTATCAGGCTCCTGACCTGTTTCAACAAAGCCTACCTCCCGAATTTTCCCCGCTCATGGTGGGGTAGCCTAAAACATTCCCACCACTTTTATTATTTAAATAAGTGGGAAAAATCATGTCTTCACAATCAATTATACTCTTGCGTCATAGCTTGGTTGCTTGTATATGTGCAGCGGCTATGCAATATAGCTATGCTGAAAACGTTACCAGCTTTGAATCCGCTTTAGCAAAAGTACAAAGTTACCAGACTCAAGACAAGCCGTGGCAACAAGTTCAGCAAATATCTGAATTGAATATTCAGCAAAGTCGGTTATGGCAGAATCCAAGTATAAGTTTAGAACAGTCTGGCTTTGGCTCAGGTCAAGAACAGGAATTCAATGTTGGCGTTAGTCAACCTCTAGATCTATTTGGTCAGCGTAAGCTGAACCGGGTGATTGCCAATACCTCGAATCAACAAATCCAATTGCAACAGCAATTATGGAAGGCACAAAGCCAACTGATTGTTAAATTTGCATGGTCGCAATTTGCACTTGCTGAGGTTGAGCAGTCTGCTTATTCAGTACAGTTAAAAACAAGTAAAGTCAATCTGGACAGTGCCCAGAAACGCTATCAGGCAGGCAGTATTGCCCTGGTTGATTTTGAGCGTGCCCAAATTGAAGCGCTAGAAATCCAACGACTTTATGAGCAAGCGATGCTGAATAAACAAGCTGCCGGTCGTCAGCTGTCTAATTTGTGGGGGGGAGAAACATCTTCACATCTTCAATTGAATAAAACCGCTATCCCTTGGCCAGAGCAAAGTCTCCAAACTGTGCAACGGTATATTGCTGAAGGGTGGCTAGAAAAACTCTATGCCTTGAACATTCAGCAATCGGATCATCAAATTGAAAATTTAAGAATTCAGGCACGTCCCAATCCGACTTTAAATGTAGGCATGAAACGTAGCAAAACCCCTAATGAAAGCAACGATACGACTTTAGCAATCGGCGTGGCTATTCCACTGAATATTTTCAATCGCCAGCAATATGCGATCCCGATGGTCCAGCAACAGCAAATATTGCTGAACCAACAGCAGCAGCGTGAGCTGAAGCAACAAATACTCGATATTGCCAACAGCATGCATCAGCTCAAAGGTTTACGTAGCCAGTTCGATGCCACAACAGCACAAGTTACTTTGGCGACCAAAGTTCAGAGCCGTACTTTACTAGGGTTTCAGGCAGGGAAACTGTCCATTACCGACGTTCAGCAAGCAACCACCCAACTGCAGAATCTTCGATTGGGTCAATTACAAACTCTACGTCAAGCTTGGCAAACTGCCCTAGCAGCTGAGGCACTCAGTATTGGCACAAGTTATGAAGAAATTAGCCGTTCGGATGCCTATACACAACTGAATAAAAAGGCAGTCGAAGCATCGCAAAATTTAATCAATGGGGGAGCACGATAAAATGAACGCCAAGCAAAACGGAAAAATATCCCAGTCTCTCATGATTGTAGTTTTGATTCTGATTACGGTCTTGGTCAGTCTGGCTATTTGGTTAAGTTCAAAAAAAACTGAATCTGAGGGGCAGGGTTATGATGAGGGAAATGCCGAATATTCTGATGAAGATAGTTCTGAAGAAGGACATGCTGAAGAAGGCGAAATACAACTGACCAGCCAACAAATGGTTGAACAAGGTTTAAAAGTTGCTGTTGCATCCACAGGATTGGTTGAAAAGCTGACAACCCTGCCAGGTAAATTGGTGGTGAATACCGATCAACAAGCGCATATATCGCCTAATTTTAGTGGTTATGTCGAGCAGATCAATGTGGCTTTAGGACAGAGCGTGCAAAAAGGACAAACGCTGGCTGTACTAACCGTGCCTGAACTGATCGACCAACAGGCAAATCTGCGTATGGCACAGGTGAATCTGGATTTGGCCCGTAAAGATTACCAGCGCGAACAGCAACTCTGGTCACAGGGGGTTTCTGCCAAACAGGATTACCAGCGTGCCGAAAATGCCTACCGTCAAGCGCAGATTACTGTCCAGTCCTCACAAGCACGTTTAAATGCATTAGGTGCAAGTGGCAATAACAATGGGCGTTTTCTGATTAAAGCACCGATCTCTGGGGTGATCAGTCAAAAAGATATTGTGGTCGGTGAAAATGTGCAACTGGCTAATCAGCTCTTTGTCATTGAACAGCTGAAAGATTTATGGCTTGAGTTTAATTTGCCGAATCAATTCTCAGGTCAACTGCAAGCCGGGCAAAAAATTGACTTTAAAGTGAATGATTCAGATCAAAGCTATAAAGCTACTGTACAAAGCTTAACCTCTCAGGCAGATGTACAAACAGGGCGTCTGGTGGTGCGCGCAAAACTCGATGCGCAAGCTACTGAGTTGCGTTCTAATGTGTTAGTGAGAGTGTTGATTCCGGAAGCTACAGCAAAATCAGCCCTTCGGATTCAAAAGTCTGCGCTGCAAAGTATTGAAGGTGAAGACAGTATTTTCATCGTAGATTCAGAACAAAAAGGTCAAGTCCACTTAAAAGCACAGAAAGTGCAATTGGGGCAGGCTTCAAGTGATGGACAATGGCTTGAAGTGATTTCTGGGCTGACTGAAGGGCAGAAGTATATCGCTCAAGGCAGTTTCTTGTTGAAATCTGAATTAGAAAAAGACGAGGCAGGCCATGGACATTAATTCTGATCTACCAAAACCAGAAGGTTTATTCGAACGAATCATTCAGTTTTCCATACAAAATGCGATTTGGGTGTTGCTCTTTGCCTGTACCTGGATTGCGGTCGGGGTGTATAGCTATCAGAAACTCCCGATTGATGCTGTACCCGATATTACCAATACCCAAGTCCAGATTAATACTCAAGCCAAGGGTTTTACTGCGCTTGAAGTCGAACAGCTGATTACCTATCCCATTGAAAATGCCATGGCTGGCATTCCGGATCTGGAGCTTACCCGTTCCATATCCCGTTATGGACTCTCTCAAGTCACCATTATCTTTAAAGATGGGACTGATATTTATTGGGCCCGTCAGCAGATTAACCAACGGACACAGGAGGCGCAATCTGAGTTGCCTGCACAAATCGCACCGACGATGTCCCCCGTTTCTACGGGTCTCGGTGAGATTTATCAATGGGTACTGAAGGCAGATCCGAATGCGAAAAAGCCGGATGGAACTGCATACACGCCGATGGATTTGCGTGAGATTCAGGACTGGATTGTGCGTCCTCAACTGCAACGTGTTAAGGGAGTTGCAGAGGTCAACAGTATTGGTGGTTTTGAAAAAACCTATGTGGTCTCTCCCGATTTAAACCGGATGCAGCAACTGAATATCTCATTAGAACAACTGCAACAGGCTTTAGCGCAAAATAATGAGAACCGAGGTGCAGGTTATATTGAAGACAATGGTCAGCAACTGACGGTACGTGTACCGGGTGCATTCAATGGGCTTTCTGATATTGAGAACACCATGCTGGGTAGCCCAAATGGCAGCCCAATTCGGGTTGGTGATATTGCGCAAGTCTCTATTGGGCATGATTTAAGAACCGGTGGGGCAACCTATAACGGCAAAGAAACCGTTTTAGGGGTTGTCATGATGGCGATGGGTGGAAATAGCCAGACTGTTTCTAAAGCTGTGGATGCCAAGCTTCAAGATATTCAGAATAGTTTGCCTAAAGGGGTAGTGATTGAAACGGTGTACGACCGTACTATCTTGGTTGAGAAGGCGATTAAAACCGTTCAGAAAAACTTGGTAGAGGGAGCAATCCTGGTCATCATCATTCTGTTCCTGTTTTTAGGGAATATCCGTGCTGCCTTGATTACTGCCTGTGTCATTCCACTCTCTATGCTGTTTACCTTAACCGGGATGGCACAGCAAAATATCAGTGCCAATCTGATGAGTTTAGGTGCACTCGATTTCGGCATCATTGTCGATGGTGCTGTGGTGATTGTCGAAAACTGTATCCGGCGTTTAGCCCATACACAGCAACTGTTAAAACGACCTCTCACACAAAGTGAACGCTTTAAGGAAGTTTTTCTGGCTGCCCGCCAAGCACGTCGTCCTCTTATTTTTGGTCAGCTTATTATTTTGGTGGTGTATTTGCCGATTTTTGCTTTAAGTGGTGTGGAAGCAAAAATGTTCCATCCGATGGCATTGGCAGTGGTACTCGCCCTTGTTGCAGCCATTATTTTATCGATCACCTTTGTGCCTGCTGCTGTGGCATTGTGGGTCAAAGGCGATATTCAAGAAAAAGAAAGTCGTTGGATGTTATGGCTAAAAGCTAAATATCAGCAAACTCTTGATATTTCGTATCAATACAAAGCAGTTGTGCTGACTTTTGCACTGTGTTTATTAGTGATTACGGGATTTATCAGTACCAAACTCGGCAGTGAATTTGCACCACAGCTCAGTGAAGGAGACTTTGCGATACAACAGTTACGTTCACCAAGTACAGGCTTAGAAGAGTCTTTACGTATTCAGGAGAATACTGAAAAACTTCTTTTAAAGAGTTTCCCTGAAATTAAGGCAGTATTTGCCAGAACGGGTACAGCCGAGGTTGCAACAGATGTCATGCCACCCAATATTTCAGATGGCTATATCATGTTAAAGCCTCGTTCAGAATGGCCAAATCCTAAAGAAAGTTTAGATGAATTACGTGGCCGTATGGTGACGTATTTAGCCACGATTCCAGGCAATAATAGTGAATTTTCACAACCGATTGAACTCCGATTTAATGAATTGATCTCAGGTGTGCGTAGTGATGTTGGTGTGAAAATCTTCGGTGATGATATGAATGTCCTCAATACTGAGGCGACTAAAATCTCCAAAATCATTCAGCAAATATCGGGTAGCAGTGCCGTGAAAGTTGAGCAGACCTCAGGTTTGCCATTACTGAATGTCGAGGTAAATAAAACTTTGGCTGCACAATATGGTTTGAGTGTGCGTTCAATTCAAGACCTTGTGGCAACCAATATTGGTGGACAAAGCGTGGGAGAGATTTTAGAAGGCGATCGTCGTTTTGATTTTGTTATCCGTCTTGGAGAGCAAGACCGTAGTGTCGCATCTGTTTCCCAGTTACCTATTCAGCTTCCAAATGGTGGCAGTATTTTATTGTCGGATGTCGCGCAAGTCTCGACCATTGAAGGAATCAACCAAGTCAGTCGAGAAAATGGTAAACGCCGAGTTGTGGTTACAACGAATGTTGAAGGGCGTGATTTAGGGTCTTTTGTTTCTGATGTACAGACACAGCTCAAAGCATACACTTTGCCAAGTGGTTATTGGATAGAATATGGCGGTCAGTTTGAAAATTTGGCTTCAGCCAAAGCACGGATGCAAATCGTGATTCCACTGGCTTTAATCACTATCTTTATTTTACTGATGGCGGTCTTTCACAATGTCAAAGAAAGTCTATTGGTCTTTACCGGGATACCCTTTGCCTTGACCGGTGGTGTGCTGTTCCTTTGGCTAAGGGATATTCCATTATCGATGTCAGCTGGAATTGGCTTTATTGCCTTATCTGGTGTTGCAGTCCTCAATGGACTGGTAATGCTGACCTTTATTAAGGAATTAAGGGACAAATATCCAGTGCATAAAGCCGTGTGGCAAGGGGCTATTTTGCGCTTAAGACCAGTGTTGATGACAGCTTGTGTGGCTTCACTGGGTTTTGTACCAATGGCGCTGGCAACCGGAACAGGGGCTGAGGTTCAACGGCCACTGGCAACCGTAGTGATTGGCGGGATTATCTCTTCAACATTACTAACTTTGGTGCTGTTACCCGTGCTTTATCGTTGGATAAATGAAAAAAAAAGTTTCTTAATCCAATAGATTAGTCGATTTACAGCAGAGATATTGGCTGTTATCCAATATCTCTGCTCATCATAAATAGAATAAGGAAAATATTTTATGTCAGAACATCATGATCATAGCCATGCGGTTGTTACTGAAGAAAATAGTAAGAAGTTAATGGTTGCCTTAGGTTTAACGACTACTTTTTTAATAGTAGAAGTTGTCGCTGCTTTTGAGACCATCCCGAATTCTGTGTAACTGCCGTTTAGATTAAATACTTACACAAAATTTAGGAAGGTCTCCCAGATTCTTATCAAAGACTTCATCATCTATTATTCGCCAAACGGCAACTTGCTGATGGTCTTTGGTGGTGACTAGATTTAAAGTTTGTTCAATCATTGCTTGAGGTCTCATATCCTTATGATGTTTATTTGCTTCAAACCCAGTTACTTTACACTTAGCGGTTTAATTAAGCTACTTACTTGAGCTATTTGCTTCAGTTATTAGGCTTGGCTACTTACTCAACTTCAATATTCTAAAGGCGCCCTGAATAACTAAAGCAAATACGATGCTACCAATAATCAAATCAGGCGTACTAGAGTGTAACCAATTAACCAAAATCCCTGCAACAATTACCCCTAAATTGATAATCACATCGTTTGAAGTGAAAATCATACTGGCTTGCATATGGGCTTCTTCTTCTTTGCTTTTCGATTTTTGTAGTAAATAGAGGCAAATCGAGTTTGCAATTAGCGCAAGAATCGATATGACTATCATGGTAGAAAAGTCAGGTAACTGCTCATTGCCAAAGAAACGTCTTAGTACTTCTAAAAAACCAAGAATCGCTAGCGTAATTTGAAAATATCCGGCAATTCTAGCAATCCGTTTTTTCTTAATGACCGTTCCACCGACCGCAAATAAGCTAATTCCGTACACGAAGCTATCTGCTAACATATCTAAGCTGTCGGCGACCAACCCCATCGAACGAGAAATCAGTCCCGTGCTCATTTCAATAATAAAGAAAGCAAAGTTAATGACCAGCACTATCCATAGTAGCTTTCTTTGCTCAGCATCTTTTTTGTGACTAGAGTCAGCATCAATTTTAAAATTATTGTTGGGATCAGAGGGGTCAATGGTTTCGGTCGAGAGTAGGGTGTCTCCTAATTTTAGGTCATGAATAGCAGTCTCTATCCCTTCTATATTGTCATGATGAAACACAGTTAATTGACGGTTAGGAATGTCGAACTCAAGATGTTCAATATTCGAGTGGCCCTCTAATTTCATTCGGATTAGGTTTTCCTCCGAAGGGCAGTCCATCTTCGATATTTTAAAAGTTGTTTTATTCATAG
>NZ_AYXN01000009.1:0-33337 GCF_000511655.1 Psychrobacter sp. TB15 | reverse complement strand
TTTAGTTTGTTCTCAATGTCCTGTATTTCATTATCAGAGACTTGTCTAAAGTCACAACCCTTAGGCAAGTACTCTCTGATAAGGCCATTGGTATTCTCGTTGGTTCCTCGCTGCCATGACGCATAAGCATCGGCAAAGAAGAAAGGGCTAAAGAGCTTTTGTTTCACCTTCTTATGCTGAGCAAACTCTTTACCATTGTCAGAGGTAATGGTCTTAACCTGCAACCTCACTGGCGCTAAGAGTTCTATCATTGCCTCTGATACTTGCTGTGCTGTTTTATGACCCACACGCTTCATCTTCAGCAGCCCCGTTTTACGTTCAACGAGCGTGACAATCGCTTGCTTGTGATGCTGACCGATAACGGTATCCGCTTCCCAATCTCCAATACGTGAGCGTTCTTCAACAATACAAGGGCGCTCATGAATCGAGACTCTGTCATTGATACGGCCTCGAGTCTCAGCGGTTAGACGCTGCCGGTATGGTTTTCCTTTACGTCTGAGACACTGCCACAATGTACCGCCCTGCCTCTTATCACGCCAAATATAGCGATAAATGCTCATATGACTGATACCAGCATGAACGCCAGATATTTGCTCAGGACTCCAGTTCTCTTTAAGCTTGTCTGTCACCCATGCCCAGAGGTCAGTCACAATAGTTGTGGCGTTGTTAGCCCGTCTGTCACAAGCCTTGTTATTAGCATGCTTTGCTCGGTAACCTCGTAGGCTTTTATTACGCCTAAGCTCTCTTGATATGGTACTGGGACTTCTGTTTAACACCCTCGCTATAAAATTAATACTATGTTTTGCCCCTTTAAGGGCATAAATCTGGTATCGTTCACCTAGGCTTAGATGTGTATAGCTCATGGTTGCAATCTCACTTTGGTCGGTGGATAAAAACTTTGATGCTAGCGCATCTAGGTCTTTTTTTCACCTTGCATTTGGTATTGCACTTCATGTGTTAATCTAAGATATAAATCGCGGCGTCGCTTATCATAAAATCATTAATACGCTTTTTGAGAGAGGTTTTTATGGCGCAGCCTATGAGCTAATGTCGCAGCAATCAGGTACGATCAATATTCCTTATATGGATATGAGCCATAACTCGATAGTGCTGCCGGATAAGACGGTGAGACTGGCATCGACTTTTTATCCTCCTTTTGTCGCCGTTATCGAGGGCTTCTTAAGTCATAAAGAGTGTGATCAACTGATAAGCAGTGCTGAAGGTAATATGCGAGACTCTCGAGTTGTGAGCCCTGTCGATGGTACTTTTGCAGAGCACGATGCCAGAACCAGTAAAAGCCACGGCTTCCAGCGCGGTGCTACGCCTTTGATAACGACGATAGAAAATAGGATAGCAGCATTACTACATTGGCCAGTGGTTCATGGAGAAGGGTTACAGGTTTTAAAGTATGGTAAGGGCCAAGAGTACCGTCCTCATTATGATTTTTTTGATCCTAAAAACGCAAATTATCAAAAAAACATCGGTAAAGGTGGTCAACGCGTCGGTACTTTGCTGATGTATCTATCGGATGTCGAGGCGGGCGGTGGTACTAACTTTCCAAAGATAAATCTAGAAGTCAGACCCAAAAAGGGTATGGCATTATATTTTGCTAACACCAAGTTTGATGGCAGTATCGAACCTTTAAGCTTACACGCAGGCATGCCAGTAAATAAAGGCACGAAGTTTTTAGCCACTAAATGGCTACGAGCAAACCCTTACGTCAGCTAGCGTGAAGTTTCTAGCGTGAAGTTTAAGGAGGTTTAGCTATACTGTCTTTGCCGTAACGTCTCGTATAGACATAGCGACCCTGCGATAGCCACATTTAAGCTCTCTTGACCATTGGGCTGCGGTAGCGCAATAGGGGTCGCGCACTGCATGAGCTCATCACTCACCCCTTGGCCTTCGTGTCCCATTATCCACGCAATAGGGCTACGTAAGTCATAGTCATAAATCAAGGTATCTGTATGAGAACTAGTCGCAAGTAGCGGCGTTTGTACTTGCTGCAAGATATCTGTTATAGCTAAGTTTTCGTAGATGTTCAGAGCAAACTGAGCACCCATGCCGGCTCGTAGGGTTTTGGGCGACCATGCCTGCGCGGTGTTCGTGCTACAAAGCACGGTCTCGATACCGACCGCCGCTGCCGTACGAAGTAAGGTGCCTACGTTACCACTATCTTGTACATCATTTAAGATCAAGCAGTCATGATCAATTGTAGGCAGAGCTGGGGCCGGTATATCGATTATCGCCATAATATCTACGCCTGCCCCTAAGCTGCGAAAGCTGGCGTAGAGCGAATCGGCGACAGTCAAAATACTGGTATAAGTAGGCAGGCGCGCTAATAGCTGCTGCACCTCAGGGTGGCTATGTGCCGACTGCGCTAATAGTACTTGCACTAAGGGGTAGTCACTGCGCAGAGCTGCGTCCATTAAGTGAATGCCCTCTATGACCGTTTGCCCTTGCTTTTTACGCTGGCGAGCTTGAGTTAAGAGCGCTTTTGCCAGCTTTACGGTTTGATTCTTATCAGAGGTAATCAGCTCAATAGGAGTAGAGGTCATAGCAGCCTGCTTAAAAGGTGATAATGAAAATAAAAACTGCAAGGATGATAGAAATAGAGCCAGTCAAAGGGCCGCCGATAAGGTTGATCTCAGTAACTCCTTATCAGCGTTACTTTAGCTAATTAAGCTTACGACTCATTATGAGCGCTATGGAGCTGTTTGACATAAGCGACTTCGTTTTTGCTACCGAGCACCACCGGTACACGTTGATGGATATCGGTGGGTTCGATATCTAGTATACGTGTGATAGCGTCGGTTGCCATGCCGCCTGCACGCTCTATAAGTAAGCTCATCGGATTGGCTTCATACATTAAGCGCAGTTTACCGGCTTTGTTGGGGTCTTTAGTGTCGAATGGATAAGTAAAAAGACCGCCGCGGCATAAGATTCGGTGCACATCGCCGACCATGGCCGCAACCCAGCGAGTATTAAAATCGCGGCCACGAACGCCAGTTTTGCCAGCGATTAGCTCATCGATATACTGCTGCATAGGCGGCTTCCAATATCGATAATTCGAGGCATTGATAGCGTACTCGCTAGTATCCGCTGAGATTTGTACTTGCTCTTCGATCAGCAAATAGTCGCCGCTATCGGGATCTAAGCTAAACATAGCGACGTTATCATCTATAGTCAAAGCAAGAACCGTAGAGGTACCGTACAATAGATATCCTGCTGCTAGTTGTTGATTGCCAGCTTGCAAAAAGTCTTCATCAGCGCTGACTTGACCTTGACGCTGGTAGGGCAAAATAGAAAAAATAGTACCCACTGCCATATTGATATCGATGTTCGATGAGCCATCCAGAGGATCAAACAAGATAAGTAGGCTACCGTCCTTATTGGCAGGTGTAGCGTGATCGAGCTCTTCTGATGCTACTCCAGCACAATGTTTGTTGTCTGCTAAAGCTTCTAGCAATAAGTCGTTGGCTAGCACATCGAGCTTTTTTTGCTCTTCGCCTTGCACGTTTTGATTACCCGCTTCTCCTAAGATGTCCGCTAGCGCGCCTTTTTGAAGCAGTTGTGAGATCGTCTTACCCACATCAGTAACCGTCGTAATAAGCTCAGTGACCGCAGGGTTTGCAGAGTGGTGATTTAGATATTGTGCTAAGGTCATCATAGGGTTTCCTAGGAGATGTAAAGGTAGAGGTTAAAAGTATAGGGTAGCGTAGGTTCAACATACTCTAGATACAATATAAGTAACTATTATTTTATTCTTATCGAGTGCTATCTGGACTTGCAAAAACTATTAAAAAGGCAATAATGCTTCACGTCATAAATGAGCGTGATAAATAGATAATACGGGACCCTTGTACGACTACAAAAATCAGCTACACTATCGTTATGACGGACATTACTACTGATTTGTTATTATCATTATCGACGACAGCAATGCAGTCACGTAAAGTGTAGCAAATAAGTACTACAAAGTCTTTTTGTCTGTAATTATAGGCTTGCTGTTTGCTTACAATATTATCGCTTAGAGCCTTTAGATCTATATTAAACTTATTTTATAAAATCTTTCTACTACATCAATAATAAAGATTCGTGACTATGCCAACTTCTAATGATATCCGTTCAACCGCCAATATCTCGCCCACAGACTACGCTAAGGTCGATCCTCGCGCTATCCATAAGCAGCTCGATATTTCGCTGAGTCGCCCGCAGCTCAATGATGATGGCAGCATTCGCCACTTCTTAGGAGTGGAAGGACTTAATAAAGCGCAGCTTCAACGCATCATCGCTAAGGCCGAGACTTTTATCGATGAAAAAGGTCAATTGTTAAACCGGCCTGAGCTTGAGGGTTGTACGGTCATGAACTTGTTCTTTGAGCCCTCAACGCGGACACGCACCACCTTTGAGGTAGCTGAAAAACGTCTGGGCGCTAATGTGCTCAATATCGATATTGCGCGCTCAAGTACCAAAAAAGGGGAGAGTTTACGCGACACGCTATGGAACTTGCAAGCGATGACCGCGGATATTTTTGTGGTGCGTCATTCGGCCTCAGGGGCAGCGCATTTTATGGCTACAGAGGTCACCCCAGATATTGCCATTATCAATGGCGGTGATGGCTGGCACGCGCATCCGACCCAAGGTATGCTCGATATGCTCACCATCCATCGTGAAGCGCCGCGCCCATTTGAAGAGCTATCGGTGGCGATTATTGGCGACATTAAACACTCACGAGTTGCGCGCTCAGATATTAGTGCGCTACAAACGTTAGGGGTCAAGGACATTCGAGTCATTGCGCCGCGCACACTTTTGCCTAAAGGTATTGAACGTTTTGGCGTAAACGTCTATGAGGATATGAATGAATGCGTGGCCGACTGTGATGTCATCATGGGGCTGAGAATACAGAACGAGCGGATTGGCTCGCCGCTACTGGCCTCATCGAGTGAGTACTACAAACATTATGGCATCACCCCTGAGCGCGTTGCGCTAGCGAAGCCTGATGCCCTCATTATGCATCCGGGGCCGATGAATCGCGGTATTGAGATTGCCTCTAGTGTGGCAGATGGCGCCCAGTCAGTGATCCTAAAGCAGGTCAGTAATGGGGTGGCTATTCGTATGGCGGTATTGGCTTTGGCGATGGAAGGGCAGCGCGCGCACCAAGCAGCTCGTAGCTAATCTCATTTAGTAGAGTATAGGGTCAAGCCCTAGTATCTTACTATGCTATTTTATTCTTATTTATCCCGCTTATTGATACGGTAATAACGCTCATGACAACCCTCACAAGTTCAGACACTCAAATGCACGACTTACTCCCAGAATCTTTCAAAAAATCACTGCCAAGCACAGCGACAGCTCAGTTAGCAACATTGACAGCCGATCGCGAGATGTGGGTACTACCGCCATTAGTAGATCTATGCGCGCGTCTGCGCGAGCCGGGGCAACAGCAGCATGGCACGCTAATCTCAGAGGGTCGTGCTGCTCGCGGTAATGGCTTTTTGCATGTGGTGATTCCGCCGGATACCAACCCTATCTTAGAAAATGGCTCACTGCTTAAGGGTCTGCGTGAGCGCGCACTTGAAGATGGCGGTATTTATTTGCATATCCTTGGCGCTTTGACCGAAGGCTTAAGAGGCGATAATCCTTCTAACATTGCCGGTCTAAAAAAAGGCGGCTGTATCGCTGTCTCTAATGCCCGCCAGCCTTTCGCTAATGATTTAGTGCTATTGCGCACCTTGGAGTATGCCGCCACTTTTGGTCTAAAAGTGTTTTTTTATCCTGATGAGCCGAGTCTGTCCGGTGAAGGGGTCGCACATGAAGGCTACATTGCGTCTTATCATGGTCTGCAAGGTATTCCGTGGATCGCTGAAACCGTCGCCCTATCGAAGCAGTTATTGATGGTGGAGGAGACGGGTATCGCTGCGCACTTTAGCCAATTGTCTTGCAAGTCTTCAGTGGAGCTGATGCGCTGGGCAAAAGATAAAGGTCTGCCGGTGACGTGCGATGTAGCTATGCATCAACTGTATCTCACTGACGATAACTTGGAAGGATTTAATGCTCAAGCTTACGTGTTGCCGCCGCTCCGTAGTAACACCGATCAGCAAGCGCTGCGCCGTGGTCTACAAGATGGCACTATAGATGCGATTTGCAGCCATCACGAACCTCTTAATGCAACTGCCAAAAAAGCGCCTTTTGCTGAGAGCACCCCAGGTATTTCTAACTTTGATACTTTTATGGCGCTTGCTTGCCAGCTGGTACGCGATGAGATCTTAACTCTAGAGCAACTGGTCGATAAGATATGCCTTAATCCTGCCAAAATTGCTGGTATCAGCGCGCAGTATGAAAACACTGGCGGCGCAGTTTTAGTCGATCCGAATGTAGAGTGGCAAGTGACAAGCGAGACGATGCTGTCTAATGGTAAAAACACTCCGTTCTTTGCGCAGCAGCTGCAAGGCCGAGTTGTGGAGACTTTCTTTGTCTAACATAGCTAGGCAAAAGACCAGCGCGGCTAGCGAATCGATAAAAGCGGTCGCCATTTATGAGATTGTTAAAGGCGTGGGCGCGCTACTAGGTGCCGGAGCATTATGGCTATGGCATAGCGATCTTGAAGATTGGTTAGCGACTGCAACGCACTCTTGGCAGCAGTACTTTGGGCAGCTATTAGCGCCGCAGGTTGAGAGTGTCGTTGCGATTGCGCAGCGCGCCAGTCAAAATTGGCCATTATTTTTGCTGTTTATATGTGCTTACGCGAGTATTCGTTTTATTGAGGCGTATGGCTTGTGGCAGGATAAGACCTGGGCTTATTGGTTTAGCGTGCTTGGTTACGGTATATTTATCCCAGTTGAAGTGTACTATCTCATCACTAGCCCTTTTGACTGGTTTAAGTTATTTATCCTCGTATTAAACATTATCATTGTCATAGTGGTTTATCGTAATATGAAGCGTAAAGGTTTAATATAAAAGTGCTGCTAGTCCTTGAGATGTATTCTGTATTCATAAACGGAGCAGCTATGACTAAGAATTAGAGTAATAGCTGCTTTTTTTATCTAATTTTACTTTATATCGATTTAACTGCTAGACAGTTCAAGCTTATAAGCCAACTTTTGAAGGCTTATCATGCCCAATACTTTTTGCGACCCTGCCGACACTCAAGCCTTGTACTAAAATTGAAAATATAACCACCGCATAGGTTAGGGCTAATAAAATGTCACGCTCAGCGCCTATGGGGAGCTGCAATACTAAGGCGACGGATATACCACCGCGCAAACCACCCCAAGTCAACACTTTCCAAGCGCCACCTGGCAAGTCCAGCTGTCGACTAAAGGTCTTTGTGGTCATACCCACGACAATAAAGCGCGCTAGTAGCGCAATGATAATGGTCAAGCCGCCAGCGATAAACAGATTACTAGAATAAGCAATCATTACGATCTCAAGGCCGATTAAAACAAATAAAATAGCGTTCAAAATCTCATCAATCAGCTCCCAAAACAAGTCAACATAATGACGAGTCTGATCACTCATCGCTAATGCACGACCGCGATTGCCTAACATCAGACCCATCATCACCATCGCGAGTGGCCCTGACAGGTGCCAATAGCTGGCGAGCGCATAACCACCGATGACACCAGCTAAAGTCAAGAGCACCTCTTCTTGATAGCTATCGATGCTCTTGATTAAGTAATACAAAATCGCGCCTAACACTAAGCCAAAAACGATACCGCCGCCAGCTTCAACCGCTAGGGTGTGCGCCACATAATTAGCCGTTGGAATATCACCACTGGTCAGAATTCCAAGCAAAATGACAAAGATAACGACGCCGATACCGTCATTGAATAATGACTCGCCAGCAATAACGGTCTCTAAGCTTTTGGGCGCGCCAGCAGAGGCCAAAATACCCATCACAGCGATAGGGTCGGTTGGTGAGATTAAAGCGCCAAACAATAAGCACCAAATAAAAGGCAAGCTAAAACCTAGTAGCGGCAGCATCAAATAAATCGCTGTCGCAATAAGAAGTGCTGAGACAATAGTACCGATACAAGCCAATATACCAATAGGCAGCTTATAGCGGCGCAAGTCACTAATATTGACATGCAAAGCGCCAGCAAATAGCAGCATAGAGAGCATGCCGTCGAGCAAGACTTCGGTGAAATCAAGCTGCTCTAATAAACTGATCTCATAATCGATCAGCTGATCGAAACCCAAAAACCCCAAAAATATCGCAAAGATTGACAGCAAAATGGATATCACCATCACCCCGATAGTGGTGGGTAAACCAATGAAGCGGTGGTTAACGTAGCTTAAAAGCGCAGTTATCGATAAGAAGATAGCGCTGATCTCAAGGATGCTTAGGCCGGAGGTAGATGCCATAAAATTGTCTCAGATAGGTATTAAAGTAAACTAATTAAAATAAAAGCCGCGATGTGTTTTACCGCGCTAAAGCGGCATTAAGTTATCTCGACTGGCTCTCTAATGCTTTGCTAATATGTCTGTCAAAGGTGCTGGTATAAGTAAAATACTGATGCTGCGCATCTTCACTTTGGATAAACTGCCGCACTTGCCAGCACATATCGAGCAAATCTGTTGTCAGCTCATCATAAGCCAAGTTTTGTTGACCGGCCGCTTCAATGAGTTTTAGCTCATGCAGCAAGGACTGGCGCTGCGCGCTATTGACTCGAGCATAGTTAAGATCGGTTAGCGCTTGGCAAAGCGCTTTGAGCACCATCAGATCAGCAGTCGCATAACGGCGTATCTCACCCAATGAGGTGTCAATAAAGTCAGATATCTTTGGCGTTTTAGTCACCACTGCCAAGGTAGACGCCCGCGACTGACTCACCGTAACCTCATTGATATCTTTATTACGCGCCGGATGATAGAAATGATAGGGGCTTGGTGGCTGACGGCGCATCATAAGACTCAAGCAAGAGGACAAGGATTGAATGCAGTTCACTGCTGTTTTGGGGTCATTGATACCAGGAGATAAGGCACGTATGGCAATCTCAGTGATCTGTCCTAGACTGTAGCCGATATCGTTAGTATGTGATGGGCGCTGTTCTAACTCAATACCAGTCGCAAAACGCTGCCAAAACAGTGCGTCAGGAGCGCGCGGCATAATGGCTAAGTTTGAGGTTTTGGTCTTTTGTAAGTAGCTATCATCTCTAGCAGGGCGCTGATAAAAATAGCCCATAATATTCTTATCGGTGACAAAGCTGCCAAGGTTCGTCTGTAATCGGATTATCCCGCCGTAGTCCTTCGCTAAAATAATTAAGGAGTCAATATATATCTGCTGCAGATAGCCTGAGGTTGGAGCATAGATGGGCGCAGCTGCCCAAGACAAATAATCATCGATATCCTTATCTGCGGCATCGCGCTGATGCTCGATGTCGCAGGTCTCGCTATACCAATAATCAATATTAGCAATAGCATCATCACTAGCGTCTTGTATCACATGCGAAGCTTGAATCGCATGGACCATATGCTGAATAAAGTACACCAATAATAAAGCGCAAATAATGGCCATAACAATGGCAAAAGTCACTGCCAGCTGCGGAACCCCGAAGCTCACGTCAAACTTATGAATCGACTTTAAGACCAAAAGGCTATAACTAAAAGTGCCGATAAAAGCCCCGAGCACTAACTGATTAGAAGTGTCAGTCAAAAAGTTCCGCAATAGTCTAGGGCCAAACTGTGAGGACGCCATGGAGAGTACAGCGATGGTGATAGAAAAGGTAGTACCCGCCACGCCAAGTACAGCGCCTGCAATCGATGTCATAATAGCGCGCGCGGCATCATCATCACCGGTAAACGCGAAGCTGATGTCTCGAACCGTCTCACGATCTAAACGCTGATCGATAGAGATGAGTAGGGGCGCTAATAGAATGCCTAGGAGTACAAAGGAGGTCGGGATAAACCAATAAGAGCCTATCAGCCGCTCCCAAATGTTTTTTAGACGATCTGGCAGGCTCGTTAGGTTCTGCTTTGATAAAAGACTCGTGAAGTGCTTAACGCTATGTAAGCTTACGGTGATAAACCGATGCAGTAAGTTTTTGTGCTTATTATTGGTATGGTCACTCACTGCCGCAGACTCCCTATTGTTTATTATTCAGTCGTTATTAACGGTTATTTAATCAAGATAACCTTTAATTAATATGGCTTTTAATCAAGGTGACCTTAAAGCAATGCTTATAAAGGTATTCATCATTCTAGTTCGGCTTATCGGCTTCAGTGATGATATTACCCTCATTAGTAGCCGGACGTCGCTGCAAGGTTTTACGTCTAGTTTTGTGGCGAGCGGTATTGGCGGGTTTTACCTCTCCCTTAGGGATAATGGCTTGTAGATCATCATCATTTTGAGAGACATCACTGTCTTTATCATAAGCTTCAGGTTCAAAAGGCGGCGTCCGCTTATCTTTGAAGGGCTCAGACTTACCGGCCTTTACTGGATGTTTTTTGCGCGGATGACTATGCGCAAATATAGCAGCTAGTGGCAGGTTTAATTGCTGCTTAGCAAAAGCCTCTGTATCCTCAAACCGATCAACTAGTAAGCTCAGCCATGGCTCTTGATCCTCTAGCGTCATCTCATCAAGCTCGTCTTTAATCGGTAGCGGATAGGGCAGCGTCCGATAAAAATCCCATAGCGTCATTCGGCTCAAATCTTTTTTGAGCACATAATCGTCGTCATCAGTCATAGTGATCAGATTGCTGTCTTTTAGGTAATTAATATAAAGATACCATTTAGGCAGCTCTTTGCGGCCCAAGACGTTACGCAGCTCTACTTCACTGACCACCTCGCCTTTAAGATAACGGCTATAAACTAAGTTGAGCATATCAAGCAAGCTCAGTAACGGATGACGCGGATAGACCTCTTCGGTCTCAAAAATAGTCAAGGTATAGCTGATTTCAACCCCTAGTAATATCAGATTCCAAGACAAATAAATCCATAACAGAAAAATAGGAACCGCGGCAAAAGCACCATAAATCGCCTCATAGCTGGTGAAGTTGGTCATCACCGTACCAAACACATGCTTGAGTAGCTCAAACACCACCGCGACGATAACGCCCGCGATAATAGCGCTTTTCGCTGGTACGCGCGCTTTGGGAATAAACCAATACATACCAATGAAGCCTGCAACGGTAATGCCGATCGACACCATCTGCACCCAAAACGACCAATCGATACCATACCCAGCTATTTGACGATTTAGAAAGCTCAAGCTTTGCACCGTGCTTGAGACGATAAAAGCCGTCCCTAACACTAAGGGTCCTAAAGTGATAATTGTCCAATAGCGCAGCAGACTTTTGAGACCGCCTGAGCGTTCATCGACGCGCCAAATCTGATTAAAAGCGCGTTCAATAGTGGTCAAAGTCATGATAGTAGTGACAAATAAAATCGCGACACCAATAGCGGTCAAGTTAGTCGACTTTTCGGCAAAATTATTGATGTATTCACTGACTTGTAGGCTCGATTGCGGCAGCAAATTACTATATATCAACTCGTATATCTGCGCGCGGGCAGCAGCTAGCGCCGGCACTGAAGACAAAATCATCAGCAATACCGTGACGATAGGCACAATCGATAACATGGTTGTGTAGGTCAAAGAGGCCGCTTTTTGCTGGCAGTTATCTTCGAAGAAGTGACGAACCAAAAACTGCGTAAACTTAAACCAACGCTGCTGCAAAAAAGGGAGTTTTTGAGTTAATTTTTCCATACTGACCATGTAGAAAGATAGAGGTGAGAATAGTGTAACAAAATGTCCTAGCGTCAGTTGCCACTTATTTGTGTCAAAATGCTAGGCAATACTCGCCGGTTTGCATGTCAGTCAACGACTCGGGCATAATGTAGCCTGTAATTCCATCGTTTCGACAAGTATCAGCCAAAAGGAAGCTTTGCCAATGAGTCAGATTGATCCCTATGTATTAGTGCTATATTACTCAAGTCATGGCACCACGAACGTTTTAGCTTATGCCATTGCTCAGGGGATAGAAGATGCCGGGATGACCGCGCGTATTCGTACGGTGCCGACGGTGGCAGCTGAAACGACTGCAAGCAAAGCGGCAATACCAGATGAGGGCGACCTGTATTGTACTATGGACGATCTCAAGAACTGCGCTGGATTGGCCTTAGGCAGTCCGACGCATTTTGGTAATATGGCTGCCCCCATGAAATACTTCTGGGATAATACAGTGACCTTATGGCTGGCAGGTAATCTACAAAACAAACCTGCATCCGTATTTACCGCAACCGGTTCTATGCATGGTGGTCAAGAGACGACACTACTGACGATGATGTTGCCACTTATGCATCATGGCATGATGATCGTAGGCTTGCCTTATGGTGAGGCGGCGCTCAATCGCACCCAGCGCGGTGGCACGCCTTATGGTGCAAGCCATGTCAGCGGCGCCGCCCATGATCAGCCTATAACCGATGATGAGCGCGAACTGGCCATTGCTCAAGGTCACAGGCTAGCCATTACTGCCCAAGCGCTGTCGCAAGCAAACTGGAAGCGTTAGAGGCTGAGAGCTTATGAGCTCACAGACAAAAAGCTAAACGAAAAACGTGCTATAAATTAGGAAACTACCGCCGCTAATGTCCACAACTTCTACGCCTTCTAAGCAAACATCCGGCCCTAAACCCGCTAAATCCGTCAAGCCAAAAAAGCCTATTGCGCCTATGCAGCAGCGCTTGCTGCTAACTTGGCTAGTGTGGCTAGTGTATCGGCTATTAGTGCTGCCGATATTTATTAGTCTGTTTAATCCGAGCAATCCCGATATTATTGGCGGCATCGCTTGGTATGGCTTATGGCTAATACCGGCCTTTATTATCACCCCTGTCATATTACGCGGGCGCTCTCCTTATATGTTATTGGTCAGCAGCATGTTGACCTTAGTGTATCTAGGCGCTAGCGGCGTCGTATTATTCACGCGCTTTTATGGGACCAGTTGGACAGAGATTTTGGTTTATGGGCTTGATTTTGCTTTATTATTTGCAATCAATGTTTGGTTGTTTATCCTGCTCAAGCGCTTACCTTCGATGAATAAAGTACAAAAATAGCGGCATGTTTTGACATAAAAAAGCGGCGCTCTACTATTTATAGAGCGCCGCTTTTCGTTTTGTACCTTCTTGTTTTGTACTTTTTAGCTTTGGAGCTGTTAGTTTTGCAGCTTAGAGCTTAGAGCTTAGAGCTTAAAGCTTAAAGCTTAAATGCATTACCATTTAACGCACTTTTTTTAACTCTAAGTCCATCTTTTTACCATCGTTAATCTGACTGACTTTTACAGGCAGATAATCTAGGCTTGGTGCAAGCCAAAAGCTGGTTGAGCGATCGCTATCATCATGGATACGATCCACTCGTACCGTATCAAACGTACCCGCTGGTACAGTGACTTTTGTATTGCCTACCTTTTTAAACGGCGTTTTTTCTACTTTGTCTTTTTTGGCCATGTAGTAGTTGCCCGAGAATTTGCCATTTAACAAGTCTTGACGAATTTGCACTTCTAAACTCAAATCATCAAACGCTTGCTGCGCCATATTTGACGTTGTGGTTTTGCCTTTATAGCTACTCGTGACCTTTTTACCTGCCGAATCAAAACTTAGATTATGCGTACGTCCAATACCTAAGAGCTTATAAGTGGTGCTCGCCTTAGAAGGTGTGACATTGTTGCCCATAATAGTAAAGGTACTACTTTGCGACGCACTTGCAACACCGGCTACGCGAGCTTTCACATTATAGTTCCAAGTATTGCCTGATTTTTTGAGGGTACGAGTCGCGTTACCTTTGTATTTATTTTCAACGGTAAAACTATAATCAGCGGTCGAAGGCTGAACGGTTTTGGCGCTAGCCAGAGTAGGGACGGTCATAGATAAAGCTCCGATAGCAGCGATACTAGCGCCTGTTATGAGCGTAGTACGTTTGTTGTTGCGTTGTTGCGTATTAATGGCAGTTAAAGAAGATAATACAGTCATAGATATTCCTTAATAATTATACCGCTAATGAGTGGCAAGATTTTTATAATTTAACTTTCGATTGTTCGAGTTCTAGTGGTTTAACTTTTAATGATTCGTTTTTAACGATTCAACTTTTCATGTTTCGACTTTTAATGATTCGATGGTGGCCGCTCAGTAGCTATTAGTGTTTCTTTGTTATAGCTGATCCACTTTAAAACCGATACAGTGCTACTGGGATGAATTTTGCGCAGCATCGAAAAGTGCAAAGCACACAGCAAGCAAGGAAAATTTGTACCAGTAGCACGGCAATATTAATGTATCGATTTTATTTCGAATTGACTATAGCACTAGATTGTCAGCTACTATAATGGTCATACCTTGTTACATTTTCAAGGTTTGCCCTTTGGGTAGACGTCTAGCTCTTGTAGTTGATGTTACCCAAAACAGGACAGCATTTAGGCTTAGTAACATCCTGTCAGCAAGCTTGCTGTTAACTTGGGATAAACCCTTTTTTATCTGCATTATTCTTGTAAATTTTTGGCCCACGCCCTTGAAGCGATATGCCTATGCCCCCACTTTTTGAAACAAGCTCGAAGCTTATTATTGAAGCGAGTCTATAATAGTGCGCCCATAGCGTAGTCAAAAACAAAAGCTGGACGGCGCTGCTATTATTGGACTGACATGGAACCTTTTATTCAAACAACTTTTGGAGTCCTAACGATGAATATTCGTCCTTTACATGATCGTATTGTCGTACGCCGCATAGAAGAAGAAACCAAAACGGCTGGTGGCATTTTATTACCAGGTTCAGCGCAAGAAAAACCATCACAGGGTGAGATCCTAGCGACGGGTAACGGTCAGGTTCGTGACAACGGTGAAGTCCGCACTTTAGATGTTAAAGTCGGCGATAAAGTTTTGTTCGGTCAATATGCTGGTCAAACGGTAAAAGTTGACGGCGAAGAGCTACTGATTATGAAAGAGTCTGATGTATTGGGTGTACTAGAAGGTTAATTTTAAACCTCTTATACCCGATTTACTTATATAAAACCTTTTTAAACATTAACAAAAATAATATTGGAGTAATTTGACATGGCAAAAGACGTAAAGTTTGGCATTGATGCTCGCACGCAAATGATGGACGGTGTCAACGTTCTAGCAAACGCAGTACGAGTCACTCTAGGACCTAAAGGTCGTAACGTGGTAATCGATAAGTCTTTTGGCGCACCGACCATTACTAAAGATGGTGTTTCGGTTGCCAAAGAGATCGAGCTTGAAAATAAGTTTGAGAACATGGGCGCGCAGCTCGTTCGCGAAGTCGCTAGCCGCACTAACGATGTCGCCGGTGACGGGACTACGACAGCTACAGTATTGGCTCAGTCTATCCTGCAAGAAGGCATGAAGTCAGTCGCTGCCGGCATGAACCCTATGGATCTCAAACGCGGTATCGACAAAGCGGTACGCGCGGCAGTTGAGCAGATTCATCAGTTATCAACGCCAGCGGACGACTCAAAAGCTATTGCTCAAGTCGGTTCTATCTCAGCGAACTCAGATACCAAAATCGGTGAGCTTATTGCGCAAGCGATGGAAAAAGTCGGTAAGCAAGGCGTTATCACTGTCGAGGAAGGCTCAAGCTTTGAGGACACTCTAGAAGTGGTCGAAGGTATGCAGTTTGACCGTGGTTATATCAGCCCATATTTTGCTAATAAGCAAGATAGCTTAACTGCTGAATTTGAAAACCCATATATCTTATTGGTTGACAAAAAAATCGGCAACATCCGCGAAATCGTGCCACTACTTGAGCAAGTCATGCAGCAGAGCAAGCCACTGCTTATCATCGCTGAAGATGTTGAAAACGAAGCCTTAGCGACCTTAGTTGTCAACAACATGCGCGGCGGCCTAAAAACTTGTGCCGTAAAAGCCCCTGGTTTTGGCGATCGCCGTAAAGCGATGCTACAAGATATCGCTATCTTGACTGGCGGTACGGTCATCTCAGAAGAGATTGGCCTAAGCCTAGAAGAAGCGACCCTTGAGCAGCTCGGTACTGCCAAAAAAGTCACTGTCGGTAAAGAAAACACCGTCATCGTTAATGGTGCAGGCGAAACCACAGCTATCAACGAGCGTGTTGAATCTATTCAGCGTCAAGTGGAAGAGTCTACCTCTGACTATGATAAAGAAAAGCTACAAGAGCGCATGGCAAAACTTGCTGGCGGCGTAGCAGTTATCAAAGTTGGCGCGGCAACTGAAACTGAGATGAAAGAGAAAAAAGATCGCGTTGATGATGCGCTACATGCCACTCGCGCGGCTGTCGAAGAAGGTGTCGTTCCTGGCGGCGGTGTTGCACTCGTTCGTGCGATGAACGCTTTATCTGAGCTAAAAGGCGATAACGATGACCAAGACGCGGGTATCAATATCCTACGCCGCGCGATGGAAGCGCCGCTACGTCAAATCGTGACTAACTCTGGCGAAGAAGCGTCAGTCGTGGTCAACGAAGTCAAGAGCGGTAGCGGTAACTACGGTTACAACGCAGCATCTAGCGAATACGGTGATATGCTACAGATGGGTATCTTAGACCCTGCTAAAGTATCTCGCTCAGCGCTAGAAAACGCAGCTTCTGTTGCAGGTCTTATGCTGACGACTGAAGCGATGATCACTGATCTACCACAAAGCGATGACGGCATGGGTGCTATGCCTGCTGGCGCTGGTGGTGGAATGGGCGGCATGGGTGGAATGGGCGGCATGATGTAATCAGCCCTTTGACCTGTACTGCTTAGTACTGTAGCTTTTACGCTATAGTACGCAGCAGACAAAACCCCGATAGGCGAGAGCTTATCGGGGTTTTTTGTCCTTATTTAATCCGCTAAAAATTAAGAATTTACCTCATCTCTTCTAAACGTCCAAGTATTATCGTCAGACAGCTCATCGACATAATAATAACCTACCAAATCAAACTTTTTGAGTTGTTCCGCTTTGGTCAGCTTATTGTCCGCGGCATATTTCACCATCAGGCCGCGCGCTTTTTTGGCATAAAAGCTAATCACTTTATATTGACCGTTCTTCTCATCTTCAAATCTAGGGGTAATAATCTGCGCGTCCAGTGCTTTTTTCTTAACCGATTTAAAGTACTCGTTAGACGCTAGGTTAATCAGTACCTTGTCATCGCTATCGGCCATCTGCTTATTAATAGCATCGGTGATTTTCTCGCCCCAGAACTCATACAAATTATCACCGCGCGCGTTTTTTAGCTTAGTGCCCATCTCTAAGCGGTACGGCTGCATCAAGTCTAGCGGTTTTAACACGCCATATAGACCAGATAAGATACCCAAATGCTCGTTGAGATACAGCATGGTGTCTTTATCCATCTCATAGCTGGCAAGTCCAGTATAAACATCACCATCGAACAGATAAGCGGCAGGCTTGGCATTGTCCGAGTCATGTGGCATTTGCCATGCTTGGTTACGCTCGCTATTTAGCTGCGCCAAATCATCGGAGATGCTCATAAGCTCTTGCAAATCCATCGGATCTTTGGCTTTAAGGGTTTTTATCAGTTGAGCTGAGTCGTCAATGAGGGCAGGCTGGCTATAATAATTGCCAAGGTTCAATGGCACAGCGTCCGTTTCATTTAAAGACTTGGCAGGGGAGAGTACAAAGTACATAGAGGCTCCTTTTTTAAGTATCGAGTAATTATCAATAAATAGGGCAAGCAAAAACTTAGCCAATTGTGATGTCAGTCATGGCACTACCATAGCATAAACCTATAGCGATAGAGGATAGGCATTGACTAAGTAAACCATCGGTGCGCTCAAAGCAGCAATATATGCAAAAAATAGAATGTATACACGGCTATTATTGTCAATAATTTTCTGATATAACAATAAAAGTTATAGCCCAGACGCGACCTCTAACTTTTTATTTACTTATGAGTCATCATTAAACAATGAAAGGTAGGGGATGATGTCTCTATAATAAAAACAGATGATGAAGATAGTATTATCATTTAGGGAATTGATAATCTTTGCTCAGTGCTTTACTTCACAGAGTACGAGCTGAGCAGGGTTTTTTTTGCGCCCACTATTTTATCACTCAATATAGCCATAAAGCCAAAGCTTGTGATCAGTCAAGTATTTGCATGTAAGGAGACGATATGAAAATCGGTGTTATCAGTGCAGACAGCACAACTGAGAGCCGCGTAGCACTAACCCCAGACGCGGTCAAAAAACTGCGTAGACATGGGTTTGAGGTCGTCGTTCAGTCAGGCGCAGGTCTTGCAGCCTATTATACAGACGACAGCTATCAGACGGCTGGAGCCGATATTGCTAGCAGCAGCGCTGAGGTGGTTGAGCAGTCGCAAATTATTACCACTATCAGTGACTTGCCAGCTGAGCTCACCGAGACGCTAAAGCCTAAGCAAATCGTCGTGGGTATGCTAGATCCTTACCGTAATACTCAGCTAGAGACTTATGCGACCAAAGGCGCGACTGTATTTGCGATGGAGCTATTGCCACGTACCTTGTCGCGCGCGCAAAACATGGATGTCTTATCCTCACAAGCCAACCTTGCCGGTTATAAAGCGGTGCTCTTAGCAGCCAATGAATACTCACGTCCTTTTCCTATGTTTATGACCTCAGCAGGTACCGTCAAGCCTGCCAAAGTGGTCATCTTAGGCGTCGGCGTAGCAGGCTTGCAAGCGATTGCTACGGCCAAGCGTCTAGGCGCTGTGGTTGAAGCAAGTGATTTGCGTCCTTCTGCACGCGAGCAAGTCGAGTCGCTTGGCGGTAAATGGCTAGATGTACCGATGAGTGAGGAAGAAGCGCAAAAGGCCAAAGCAACCGGCGGTTATGCATGGACGCCCTCAGAGCAGTATATGAAAGATCAAGCGGCAGTGGTGGATAAAGCGCTAAGCGGCGCTGATATCGTCATTACCACCGCGCAGATACCAGGTCGTGACGCTCCAAGATTGGTGCATAAGACCACACTCGATAAGATGAAAGCCGGCTCCGTGCTGATCGATATGGCAGCGGGCACCGGCGGCAACGTTGAAGGCGCAGTTGCTAATGAGACGGTCACTACAGACAACGGCGTGCGTATCGTTGGTGCGGCAAACATTCCATCTATGCTCGCCGCGCAGTCCTCAGATCTTTATGCCAATAACTTAGTGAACTTTATCACGACTTTGATTGCTGAAGATGATGCGAATACTGACGCTGCACCGAACCAACTGGCGCTTCATTTAGATATGGAAGATGAGATTCAAGGCGCGCTGGCAGTGACCCATGAGGGTCAAGTACGATTGGCGAAGCGCTAAGCGGCTGACTACTGAGTTACTCAGCTATGAGTCTTTGTTATATCACTAATGAATCTGTCAGTAATGAATAAATTTTAGGAGGATAAAATGATTGCCACTATTTTAGCAGCCGCGCCAGCTGGCGCCGCTATGGCTAGCACGCCATTTGTCGCAATTTTTACCGTATTTGTACTCGCGATCTTTGTGGGTTATTACGTGGTTTGGGGTGTGACTCCAGCGCTGCATACGCCTTTGATGGCAGTTACCAATGCATTGTCTAGTATTGTAATTGTTGGGGCGATTTTGCAGACCGTCGTTATCGATAACCAAGTGTTTACGGCGACGAGTTTGATCGGTGCTTTTGCTGTGTTTTTAGCCAGTATCAATATCTTTGGCGGCTTTTCAGTGACGGAGCGTATGTTATCAATGTTCAAACCTAAACCCAAAAAAGCGCCAGTGGTAAAAACGGATAATGGAGGTGATGCATGAGTGATTTAACAAACTTTATCGCCACTAATGCGGACTGGTTTTATTTAGTTGGCGCTATTTTATTTGTCTTGACCTTACGTGGACTCTCAAGCCCAAAGACCGCTATCCGCGGTAACCGTTTGGGTATGGTCGCGATGGCTATTGCCGTTATCACCACTTTCTTCTTGGCCGAAGGTCCGATCATGTGGATGATCATTGGTGCCATGGTATTAGGCGCAGCGGTTGGTATTTGGAAGTCAAAAACGGTAGCGATGACACAAATGCCAGAAACCGTGGCTTTGATGCACTCCTTAGTTGGCCTGGCGGCAGTAGCGATTGCTTTGGCAACGGTATTACATTCTGATCAAGAGTACAATACGGTCACCCGCTTAGAGCTATTTATTGGCTGTTTCATCGGTGCGATTACCTTCTCAGCCTCGGTCTTTGCCTTTGGTAAACTTGCCGCAAAAAGTTGGGCAAAAACGGTCAATGGCGGCTGGGTTAAGCCCGTGCAAGCGCTATTATTTATCGCGATGCTAGGCTTTGGCGCAGTATACTTTATTACTGATTCGCTCACTGCCTTCTACATTATGACTGTATTAGCGATCGCCTTTGGTTGGATGTGGATTGCGCCAATTGGCGGCGGTGATATGCCCGTAGTTGTGTCGCTCCTTAACTCCTTCTCAGGTTGGGCTGCAGCAGGTATTGGTTTTACCTTAGGTAACTCGATGCTAATTATTGCAGGCTCACTGGTCGGCTCATCAGGGGCAATTTTATCTTATATTATGTGTAAGGCGATGAACCGCTCATTGATTAACGTTTTATTCGGCGGAATGGGCAGTGCAGCGGTGGCAGGCGGCGCTGATGACGGCGCGCCAAAGAACTATAAGTCAGGCTCAGCAGAAGATGCAGGCTTTCTTATGTCTAATGCTAGCGACGTCATTATCGTACCGGGTTATGGTATGGCGCAAGGCCGTGCACAGAATGCGGTCAAAGAGCTATATGAGCTACTAAAAGAAGAGGGCGTCAATGTACGCTTTGCTATTCACCCGGTTGCCGGTCGTATGCCCGGTCACATGAACGTACTATTGGCAGAGGCTGACGTTCCTTATGATGATATCTTGGAGATGGATGAGATTAATTCAGACTTCCCAAGTACTGATGTGGTGCTAGTCATTGGTGCTAATGACGTGGTCAACCCATCAGCCAAAGACGATCCCACGTCACCAATCTTTGGTATGCCTATCTTAGAGGTAACCAAAGCGCAAACGGTAATGGTCATCAAGCGCTCAATGAGCACAGGCTATGCTGGTCTAGATAACAGTCTGTTCTACATGGATAAGACTATGATGATCTTTGGTGATGCCAAGAAAATGGTGGAAGAGATGGTACGCAGTATCAATGGCGGCGGTCATTAATTAGCTATTAGTACTTTTTAATAAGCATTTCCAGTAAAAAAGTCACTCCGGTGGCTTTTTTGCGTTATGGTATAGCGCCATTATTTCACTTATATAGTGAGTTCATTATAAAAACGACACAGCGGGACTGGGATGCTTTTGTTTAAATATTAGTTATGCAGCCTCTGTCTGCGTAGGCACAGCACGCCAGTAAAATTTATACCAGTTCCGCGGCTAAAAACCATATATCTATTTTATTTAGAATCGACTATAACACACAGAACAAACGCGAAAAGAGTTCCCTATGAATATGTTAATCCGTTTTTTTATTATGACAAGCTTACTCAAACAACAGCTCAAGCAGCAAGAAAAGAGTGATAATAAAACCCTAGATAGCGAGGCGTTGAGCGCGCCAATTGTTCGCCATTATCGAGTACTACCGCATGATATGGGCTTTCGCGATCACCTACCCAATTATCGGTACTTGTCCTTTATTGAGCTCAATATTACCCGTTGGCTCATGGCTTGTGTCCATCAAAAGGGTATTAAGCCTTTAAACTGGGTCATCGCTATGCAAGAGATGATCTATCTTAAAGAGATTAAGTTTTTGGATAAAATGACGGTCAGTAGTGTACTTGCCGGCTGGGATAACAAGTATATCTACTTTGAAAGCCGCTTTTTTGTCAAAAGCCAACTGATGGGCGTTGGGATGACCAAGTTTGTACTAAAAGATAAGCAAGGCAATAAATGCGAGTCAAGTGTGCTAGATATGAATGGTAAGAAACTAAGCGATGTCATTGATAGTTGGAATCAGCACCAAGTCGCGGTTAAGTCGGCCAAGTCAGCATAGATAATGTCAAAAACAGCACGAAGAAAGCGTACTGACAATAACAGGGTAAAACAACTTGGCTATAATCATTTGCTGAATTTTGGTAGGATAGAGCCTATCAAATCGCCAATACTAAGGCGACACTACTATTTCTAAAACGACTAAAAAAAGGTACCGTTATGACGCCACAAAAATTAAAATGGACCGACAGCTTAGATATCGCAATCGAGCTTTATGAAAAATTTCCAGAGACTGATCCGCAGTACATACGCTTTACCGATTTGCATCGCTGGGTGACGGAATTAGAAGGCTTTGATGATGATCCGCAGCGCTCAAATGAAGGCATCTTGGAAGCGATTCAGATGAACTGGATAGATGAAGCCGATTAAGTTGACTTTACTTGCAAAGTATTGGTAATCAACTCTTTAATATGCATCAGGAAACACTATGAGCTCACAAGTCAAAGAGCTATCGGAGGCGATAGTTTGTAAAGGCATTAGCGTGCGTACTACTAATAATGCTGAAATTAGTTTTGAGACCGCGAAACTTGGCCGTTTATGGCAAAAGTTTTATCAAAACCATGTCAGTCACCTGGACGAGGGTGAGGATATTTATGGCGTTTTTCATAACTATGAGAGCGAGGATCTAGTCGGTGCCTTCGATGTGGTCGCTAGTTGGAAAGTAGAGAGCGAGCAGACAGCAGGGCAGGACAGTAGCGAAAGTAATAAGCGCAGCGAAGAGAGCAGTAAAGATAGCAAAGACAGTAACGTTCTTAGCCCTGAGAATATTTTAAGTGCCGCTCATGGTAGTGATGTCATTACGGTGACTATCCCTGCAGGTAAGTATTTAGTGTTTACCGAAGAGGGTAGAATGCCCAATACAGTGATGAATGCGTGGGAGAAAGCATGGGAGTACTTCCATAACCCAGACTGCGAACACACGCGCACTTATAATGTCGATTTTGAGCATTATATCGGTGGTAATTTAGAATACGGGCAGCTGGATCTCTATATCGGCATTAAGTGAAAATAAATCATCAGCTAACAAAAAGCACCAGCAATTGGTTACTGGTGCTTCTTTATTTTTCAATTCTATTTACACAGTTAATCTAGCAATAAGTTCTCTAATATTCCTTCATATATCTGCGCCAGTTTTCCTAAGTCATCGACTTCGACCTTTTCATCAACTTGATGAATAGTGGCATTACGCACGCCAAGCTCAACCACTTGCGCGCCAGTAGGAGCAATAAAGCGGCCGTCGGATGTCCCGCCCGAAGTAGAAAGCGTAGTATCAGTACCAGTTACTGACTTGATCGCATTTTGACAAGCGGAAACCAGTTTACCTTCGGGCGTTAAGAACGGATTGCCGGATAATTTCCAATGAATATCATAACTGGCGTCACTATTAGCAAAATGCTTGTCAAATATCGCATGGGTTTTTTCTTTGAGTTCTTCCTCAGTCGTTTCAGTCGAAAAACGAAAGTTGAATACAGCTTCTAGTGTTTCAGGAATGACGTTGGTCGCGCCCGTACCACTGTTGATATTAGAGATTTGCAAGGAAGTGGCAGGGAAGTAGTCGTTACCAGAGTCCCATTCAGCAGCAGTCAGATCGCTTAGTGCTGCCATTGCCGCATGAATCGGATTACTAGCCAAATGCGGGTAGGCGACGTGACCTTGTTTACCTGTGACCGTCAGCTCTGCTCCTAACGAGCCACGCCTGCCGTTTTTGATAATATCGCCGAGGGTATTGGTACTTGAAGGTTCACCGACTAGGCAGTAAGTTATTTTTTCATCGCGAGCTTCCAAGGTTTCGATAACCTTCACCGTACCATTGATTGAGGGGCCTTCTTCATCTGAGGTAATCAGCATAGCTATTGAGCCTTTATGCTCAGGGTGACTCGCGACAAAACGCTCGCTTGCAATGGTAAAAGCCGCGATGCCGGTTTTCATATCAGCGGCACCGCGCGCCCATAGATAGCCATCCGCTATAGTTGGCGTAAAGGGTGGATAGGTCCAATGATTCACATCACCAGTTGGTACGACATCGGTGTGACCGGCGAAGCAAATCACGGGATTAGCCGCGCCGCGCCGTGCCCATAAGTTTTTGACCTCAGCATGCTCGCCTGTTTTGTCTCTATCACCGAAGTACATAAACTCACAGTCAAAGCCTGCTTGCTCTAATCGCGCTGACAATATATCTTGGCAGCCATCATCATCTGGCGTGACTGAAGGACGCTCAAGTAGCTCAATGCTCAGATCTAGCGTGGCTTGTTGATGGTTTTGCGCTAAGACGTTTTTGTTATTATTGTCTGACATAAGAAACCTTGTACTAAAAGTAATTTTATTAGAATAAACAATTCAACGGATAACTAACCTTCCTCAACAAAAGGCACTAAACCGTCACGGCGCATCCACGTGGCAATAGAATAGCGCTGACGATGGGCGGTTTGCACTTGATGTTGTAGGTCGCTATTGAAGATAATTAAGCGATTGGCAAGCGGCATGACTTCATGATGGACGCTGTGATTATCCACAATTTCAACCGCGCCGCCGTCTATCTCTTCCCAGTCGTCGTTGAGATAAAATACCGCAGATATCACGCGCTCATCACGGCCTGCCGGGTTGTCACTGTGCCACTTATAGCCAAAGCCAGGTGGATAGCAGGCATAATGCGCCTCACTATGACGAATACCAGTAAATAGCGTCCGGTTCAATAGAGCCGATAGCGCATTGATAGCCTGTAGGTAATAAAACCCAGCAAAGAAGTCCTTGGTGATCCAGCGAATGTTATCACCGCGAATATTGCTTACCCGAATGCCAGCGGTAAGCTCAGCTTCACGGTAGTCAATAAAGCCACTTTCCGCCTGCAAGGCAAGCAAGGCTTTATCTGCAAAAACATCATCGAGTACCATCCATCCATCCGCAACCAGTTTATCAAGCGCGCTATCGCTGAGTCTATGCGCCCAGTCGACCTCAAAGTCAGACAGTTGCAAGAGGCGTTGGGTTAAGCCATCAGTGCTTGCGCCTTGTTTATCATCTGGCGTAAGCTGCGGCGGATTATCCATGCCTATAGGCTTATCAACCGCGAGGGGCGTTATCTTAAGATTGCTAGTAATCATTGCCATATTGTACCGTCACTCTTTACGAATTACTAAAGTGCTATTAGCGCTTATCAACGTTCAATCAACGTCTAATTACCAAAACCCACGTTATCTTTTAGGCTTCCTATGCTACCATAGATGCAATTCTTGTTATTTAAACTTTTGAGACTATGAACTATAAACATGCCTACCACGCGGGTAACTTCGCCGATGTGGTGAAACATATTTTGCTTGTGCAACTGCTCAATCAATTAAGCCAAAAAAACAAACCTTTTTATGCTCTCGATGCTTACGGTGGTCGAGGCCTTTATTCGCTGGCAAGCGAAGAGTCGCGTAAAACAGAGGAAGCCAAAGGCGGTATCCAAGCGTTATTAAAAGCTGAAAACTTAGATATGGAAAAAGCGCCTACTGCCGTCAAAGACTATATGGAAGGCATCAAGCAAGCGCGTTTTACCTATGACAATAAAGTCTATCCAGGTTCGCCTTGGTGGATTGCTCATCATATCGAAAAAACCTCGATTGAAAAGCCAGATAGTAGCGTGCGCGGTGAGGCTTTTGAAGCTAAGGCAAGTGAGTACGATGCACTGAACTATCAGCTGCATAAGCTACCGATTGGTATTCATCATCGCGATGCATTCGAGGGCATTACAGCAGTTGTACCGCCAAAAGAGAAACGCGGCCTGATATTTCTTGATCCGCCTTATGAGCAAGAGCACAAGGACTTCACTCGTCTCATCGATCTACTAGTAGCTGCCTATAACAAATGGCCACAAGGAACTTATGCGCTGTGGTTCCCGATTAAGAATATTGACGCGGTTGAGCTATTCTACAAAAAGCTCAAACGTACCGATATTAGGCGCCAGCTTATCTGTGAGCTTAATATCTATCCAAACGATGTGGCCGTTGGTCTAAATGGTACCGGTATGTTGGTTATTAATCCGCCTTGGCAGTTTGATAATCATGCGCGCGAGATATTACGCTTTTTACAGCCTGCGCTTAAAGTTGCTGATGCACCAAACATGACCCCTGATAGCGCGACCAATGTACGCTGGCTGGTCGGCGAATAAGGATAGGTTATGAGTATGGAGAACGGCATTAGTAATAAAGACGAAATTATCGATAATCAAGCTACTGGTGTTACTGAAAAATCAGCTGAGCTGCCGCTCAATGATAATTTAGGTCATATTAGTGATAGTGCCGCCACGCAGCCGCCTTATCTCGACGAGCATGAGTTTAACATTCGCTTAGCAGATAATGACGATTATGAAGGCCTCACCTTTGAAGTCATTGAGGCAGAAGGTGCCGAGGGTCAGCAAGTAGTGAGTCGCGGTGTCTATTTGGCCCCCAATTTGATTACCACCTTGTCGTTGTTGTCTGGCTTTTATTCGATTTTAGCGAGCACCAGTGGCGAGTTTTATAAAGCCGCTTTAGCGATATTTTTATCAGCTATCTTGGATGGTGCCGATGGACGAGTAGCGCGTATGCTCAACGCGCAAAGCCCGTTCGGTGAGCAGTATGACTCTTTAGCTGACCTGTTGGCTTTCGGTATCGCGCCTGCGATTTTGGTCTATAGCTTTGCCCTAGAGCCTTTAGGCCGTATTGGTTTAGGCTGTGCTTTTGTCTTTACGGCTTGCGGCGCGTTTCGTTTGGCGCGTTTTAACGTGCAAGTGGGCATCGTCGATAAAAAGTACTTTGTGGGCCTTGCTAGTCCTTTAGCGGCGATCTTAGTCACCGCAGCCGTCATGGTTGCCATTGACCACAATGAATGGGTGGGTCAATATGACACCTTAATTATGATTTTGTTCGCCGCTTGGGTGGTGATTTGTGGTTTGCTGATGGTCAGTAATGTTAAGTACTATAGCTTTAAAGAGTTCGATAAAAAGAAAGTGCCTTTTGTCGCTTTGATCGTTGCCGTTCTAGTTCTAAGTATTCTTATTTATGATATTCCTGTTGGTATCTTAGCTATCGGCGTTATCTACGCGTTATCAGGTATAGTAACGACGATAAAAGCGAAGCTCTAAAAACGATATCGTATTACAAATCCCGTTACCTATGGATCAAAAGCCGCTTGCTTAGTAGGCGGCTTTTTCTTATATAGGCTGATAACGATAGTTTGTTCTATAGCGCCTTTGCTGCGAGTTGTTGTAAGTGGTGACGTAAAATAAGCGGGTCTATAGGTTTATGTAGGATAGTTGGATTGACCGCTTTTGTCGCTTTGAGGAGCTTAGGTGAAGTATTGGCGGTTAGTAGAATAAAGGACGCTGAGTGGCAAAGAGCAGTACTGCTAGCGTTTTGAATAGCGATAATGACCTCCTCGCCAGTTTCTTTGTCAGCTAAGCGATAATCAGAGATGACAATATCAGGTTGATGCACCTTAAAAGCTGTGAGCGCTTGTGCTACGGTTTGTGCAGCAACAGTCTTACAGCCCCAAACCTCCAATAACAGTTGCATTGATTTGAGCAAAATATTGTCGTCATCGACTACTAATACCGTCTTTCCTGACAGATGATTGACGGCAGTATTGCTATAGAAGATGTTTTCATCATCTTTTTCGCAGATAGGCAGCACGATAGAGAACTGGGATCCTTGGTGCAGCGTAGACTTTACCTCTAGATCTGCTTTTAATAACTCAGTCATACCTTTGACGATAGCCAGCCCAAGTCCTAATCCTTGATTTGTCACATTATTACGCTCTATTTGATGAAAAGACTTAAATGCCTGCTCAATCTCTTGCGGCGTTAGGCCGCTCCCTGTGTCCCATACACTGATACGGCAGTACTCTAGCGTCAAAGAGGAGTGATTTGTAGATAATTTACGCACACCAATCAACACACTGCCTTTATTGGTATAGCGTATGGCGTTGCTGATTAAGTTTCTTAATATCAGTGCCAGCATGATAGGATCGGTCATGACACACAGAGTAGTAGGTTTGAGGCGTAAAGACAGCTGCTTATGCTGGGCTTGTATACTAAACTCATCGACCAAGTTTTGCAGAATACTATTGAGCTCAGTTGCAACAAAATGAGGAGTCATCGCGCCACTTTCTAAATGCGCGTAATCCAACACCGAATTGAGCATCTCACGACTCGATTGGCTAGCAGAGCTGGCGTAATTTACGATTTGTGCTTGCTGACTATCAAGATTAGTATCCTTAAGCGCTTCAATAAATAAGCTTAAGGCTTGTATTGGCTGACGCAGATCGTGGCTGGCTGCCGCCAAAAACTGAGTTTTGGCTGAACTGACTTTTTCTATTTCTCGAGTCTTTATCTGTAGCTGCGCTACTAGGTTATTGTTTTCTAAATAGATCAAGATAGCTTTTAGCGTATTGATAGAGGTATGCTTGGCAAAGAAAATATTGAAAAACAGCAGACCTATAACGGCAAGCCCTAAAATACTAAACTCGGCCCCGTCTATATAGGCGAGTAACAACACCCACATGAACACACTCGGTAATACATAAGCAATGTAGACGCGCCAAAATATAGCTAAGCTTGAGATTCCTCCGCTCATAATACCCAAATGCAACCCTAGCAGTATAATAACTTGCGTGGAGTTCTCAATATTGGTCATAAAGGCTTTGCCAATAGCAAGCGCCCAAAGACAAGCAATTGCCAAAGTGCAAATAAAAAGAACGCTATAGACCGCATAATGCGCTAAGTAATGATCGTTATTTTTAGAGGTGGACTGCGGCACCTCATAAGTCAAAGTAAAAAAAGAGCTGACATAATTATCAGGTAATTGATAGTCAAGGCTATTTAAAGTCGTGCTTTGTTTTGGTTTGGTACTATCATTTGTGTTTTCATCTGTGGTTTGCTGTGCTAAAGCTCTAATTTTTTGCCAGCTCGACCAACAGATATAAAGAATAATAAAATGAAAAAATGTCCAAGTGACAATCAGTAGTTTGGCCGCATTGATCTCCATCATAGGCACACGCTGCAGCATAGCGATAAATATAGGTAGGCAAACAACCATTACTGCAGAAAAAAACAGAATCAAAACTGCAAATACTCTCTTCAAAAATTCAACATCTAACGTATTAGGCTTACTAAGGATAAGTCTCACACAAAGCCAGAGTACGCCTACGATTATCGTATGATATATCATCCAAATAGTATTTAACGTCTGCTGATTTTCACTCAAATCATAAGTGACAAACATAGTCGCAAAAAAACAAAGACTGATAAAAATAATGCCTAAGAGTGTTAAAGGTAAGCTCCTAAGCAGCAGTCTAATCTGCGCGGCTAAAACTAATTTATGATTATAGGTGCTCGGGATTATGCTAGGAAGAGTTTCGATATCGTCGTTATACATAGTCAATAATCCATATCAGTGCTATATAAAACTCTTGCAAAGACCCTTATGTCCAAAAAGCTATGTTCATTCTGGCCTAGCGAGATAACCGGCTTGTTGAGCGGCAATAATGATTTTGGTGCGGTTGTGGACTTCGAAATGATCCATCAAGGTGGCGATATGATTACGCACTGTGTTTTCACTTAAAGACAGCTTATCAGCGATATATTTATTGCTATGACCTTCTGCCATAAGCGCTAATACTTCTAATAGCCGAGTGCTTAGCAAAGTTTTTGCTTGAGTAACGATAGGAGAGTGCGGTGTTTGGAAAGATTCGCTTTTACTTGGTAAGCGGCTCATTAATAGTGACTGTACTGTATTACAAATGAGAGTGGAGTTAGAATTTTTATGCAAAAAACAACAAGCACCTAGCTCTAATGCTCTATTGATCTCTTCATGATTATTCGTAGCAGACAAAAGCATAATACGCGCTTTAGGCCAGCGCTGTTGCAGAATAGTCATACCGTCGATGCCATTGAGCCCTGGCAGACAAATATCTAGTAATATTACATCGACTTCTTCTGTAAGACTTGTCACATCGCTGATTTTCTCAATTTCGATAATGTCAGCGTCTATTTTATTCTTCAGAATGAGACGCAGCCCCGCCCTAAATAGAGCATGATCATCCACCAATAAGACAATTTTTCTTGTTTTCATGTACTTTATCCATTAGCTGCTTTGTCTATATTTACCTAGCGTTCGCTATGATTAATACACTTATCCTGCACTTCATAAAAATTTCTAACTTACAGTTAATAACATATTATTTAATTAGCGTTTGAAAAAATTACTTTAATATATTCAAGTTAACGAATATATTTATAATTAAACATTTTTTGACATGTCATAGATAGTGTAGCAGCTTTAGTAACAAAGGAAAGGCAATAAAAAGGAATTTATTATGCTAAACCATATTTATCGTGTCCTCTCTAACCGTACTACAGACTGTTATATAGCAGTGAAGGAGGTTGCCAAATCAGGTAGTAGGTATAGTAATTCAGTGAGTACTAATACTGGGGTAACTAGTCACGATAAAATTTAATGTTCTATATAAGTAAGATGCTATTTGTAGTAGCATTCTTAAAGACCACTAAATGGTAGTAATGTCGGTATAAGCTATACCTTCGATTAAGTAAGACTGTATTGACTGAGGAATAAGTAGGCCTATTACTATTGTGCTAGGTCTACTAATACTATATCTTGATAATAGATAGAGTTAATTCTAGTGCTAAGCTGTTGAAATCAATAACACTTAGCCGATAGACTTAAACCAAACCAAAATAAACCCAAATTTAAGCTTGACGGACAGAGCAAAGCGCGTATAATGCCACCCAGTCGAAAGGGAAGGCGGATCAGAAAGTGGTTTACCACTGACTAACACATTAATAGCGTAGCTATTAAGTAATGATCCAGCCTACTAAATTAATTTAAAATAAAATAATTTATCTCTTGACAACTTATTTAAACCGTCTATAATACGCACCTCATTAAGGGATAGGGCGAGATAGAGACTAAATAACTTAGTCAAATCAGCCTCTTAACTTACTGAAACAAATTATAAAAAAGCTTGACAAACATAATTAACATGATATGATAGTCAGCTCGCTAATAACAATAAGCACATTGCTTAGTTATTAGTTTATAACTCTTTAACTGGACGACAGTAAAGAGACACTATTTAAAATCAGAACTAAAGAACAACTTGTGTGGATTTTTGCTGAGATAAGAATGCTAAAAATAAAGTTGGTTTGAACTTCTTTTCGGAGTTTACACTAACTATAAAAATTATCATTTAATCAGCAGAAAAACTCAAAGTTAATTCATTACGAACATAATTTTTAGCGATTTGCCAGATTAAATGAGCCAAGATTAGAAGTCGTCTTACTATTTATAGTGAAGACTTCAAGCAAGATTAAACTGAAGAGTTTGATCATGGCTCAGATTGAACGCTGGCGGCAGGCTTAACACATGCAAGTCGAGCGGAAACGATGGGAGCTTGCTCCCAGGCGTCGAGCGGCGGACGGGTGAGTAACACTTAGGAATCTACCTAGTAGTGGGGGATAGCTCGGGGAAACTCGAATTAATACCGCATACGTCCTACGGGAGAAAGGGGGCAACTTGTTGCTCTCGCTATTAGATGAGCCTAAGTCGGATTAGCTAGTTGGTGGGGTAAAGGCCTACCAAGGCGACGATCTGTAGCTGGTCTGAGAGGATGATCAGCCACACCGGGACTGAGACACGGCCCGGACTCCTACGGGAGGCAGCAGTGGGGAATATTGGACAATGGGGGCAACCCTGATCCAGCCATGCCGCGTGTGTGAAGAAGGCCTTTTGGTTGTAAAGCACTTTAAGCAGTGAAGAAGACCTAACGGTTAATACCCGTTAGCGATGACATTAGCTGCAGAATAAGCACCGGCTAACTCTGTGCCAGCAGCCGCGGTAATACAGAGGGTGCAAGCGTTAATCGGAATTACTGGGCGTAAAGCGAGCGTAGGTGGCTTGATAAGTCAGATGTGAAATCCCCGGGCTTAACCTGGGAACTGCATCTGATACTGTCAGGCTAGAATAGGTGAGAGGAAGGTAGAATTCCAGGTGTAGCGGTGAAATGCGTAGAGATCTGGAGGAATACCGATGGCGAAGGCAGCCTTCTGGCATCATATTGACACTGAGGTTCGAAAGCGTGGGTAGCAAACAGGATTAGATACCCTGGTAGTCCACGCCGTAAACGATGTCTACTAGTCGTTGGGTCCCTTGAGGACTTAGTGACGCAGCTAACGCAATAAGTAGACCGCCTGGGGAGTACGGCCGCAAGGTTAAAACTCAAATGAATTGACGGGGGCCCGCACAAGCGGTGGAGCATGTGGTTTAATTCGATGCAACGCGAAGAACCTTACCTGGTCTTGACATATCTAGAATCCTGCAGAGATGCGGGAGTGCCTTCGGGAATTAGAATACAGGTGCTGCATGGCTGTCGTCAGCTCGTGTCGTGAGATGTTGGGTTAAGTCCCGCAACGAGCGCAACCCTTGTCCTTAGTTACCAGCGGGTTAAGCCGGGAACTCTAAGGATACTGCCAGTGACAAACTGGAGGAAGGCGGGGACGACGTCAAGTCATCATGGCCCTTACGACCAGGGCTACACACGTGCTACAATGGTAGGTACAGAGGGCAGCTACACAGCGATGTGATGCGAATCTTTCAAAGCCTATCGTAGTCCAGATTGGAGTCTGCAACTCGACTCCATGAAGTAGGAATCGCTAGTAATCGCGGATCAGAATGCCGCGGTGAATACGTTCCCGGGCCTTGTACACACCGCCCGTCACACCATGGGAGTTGATTGCACCAGAAGTGGTTAGCCTAACTTAGTGAGGGCGATCACCACGGTGTGGTTGATGACTGGGGTGAAGTCGTAACAAGGTAGCCGTAGGGGAACCTGCGGCTGGATCACCTCCTTATAGACGGCATTCGCTCAGCAAGAATTCACAACAAGTTGTTCTTTAGTTTAGATTGTTTATAAGCCTTATTGTATAAAGTGATTGCTTTAGACATTAAAGGCCTGTAGCTCAGCTGGTTAGAGCACCGTGTTGATAACGCGGGGGTCGGCAGTTCAAGTCTGCCCAGGCCTACCATCTTAATGGGGCCATAGCTCAGTTGGTAGAGCGCCTGCCTTGCACGCAGGAGGTCAACGGTTCGACTCCGTTTGGCTCCACCACTCTTATAAACAAGTGTATAAATAGAACTAAGTAATCGTAGATGATTATTTACTTCTGTTTTATACAGAACCTATCATCTGACGAAGAGATAGGAACTATTTAAAAACATAGATATGAGTCTGGGTTAGCAATAACATTTCACGTGTTATTGCTAACCTGAAGATTAGCCTTTTAACGACATTGTTTGTTATCCCAAGGGCTAATCTTCAAAGTAAAGAGAACTGAATCAAGCGTAAACATAGGTGATATCGTTATAATTGCGA